>JAYULN010000751.1:0-1085 GCA_043763525.1 Hymenobacter sp. | reverse complement strand
GCGTGATGACGGAGAAAGAGTGCAAAACCGAGAACGTGGGCGGCGAGGTGCTGTGCTACGTGTACTAGTCCGGAACCGCTTTAGCAAATTCAATTATGTCACGTATTGGTAAACTGCCGATTTCCCTCCCCACCGGGGTTGATATTTCGGTCGACAAAGACAACGCGGTGACGGTGAAAGGCCCTAAGGGCTCGCTCACTACGCAAGTAGACCGCGACATCGCCGTAGCCGTTGAAGACGGTACCCTCACCGTAACCCGCCCCACCGAGCAGAAGCGTCACAAAGCCATGCACGGCCTGTACCGCTCGCTCATCAACAACATGGTGGAAGGCGTGAGCAAAGGCTTCGAGAAGAAGTTGGAGCTAGTAGGCGTAGGCTACAAGGCCTCGCTCGTGGGCAGCACGTTGGAGTTGGCCCTTGGCTACTCGCACAACGTGTACATCGCCCTGCCGAAAGAAGTAACCGCTACCGCTGTTACTGACAAAGGTAAAAACCCGATTGTCACGCTCAACAGCATCGACAATCAGTTGCTGGGCCAGGTGGCCGCTAAAATTCGTTCGTTGCGTAAAGTTGAGCCTTACAAAGGCAAAGGCGTGCGTTTCGTGGGCGAAATCATCCGTCGCAAAGCTGGTAAAACGGCCTCTAAATAAATTCGCATCATGGCTTTTGATAAAGCAACTCGCCGCAAGCGGATTCAGCGCATCATCCGTACCAAGGTGGCTGGCACCTCCGAGCGGCCCCGGCTGTCGGTGTTCCGTAGCAATACGGGCATTTACGCTCAAATTATCGACGACACGACCGGCCGCACGCTGGCTGCCGCAACGTCGAAAAAAGTAACCGCCGAGGGCGGTAACGGCGTGGCCCTGGCCGCCGCCGTAGGTCGGCAGGTTGCCGCCGTCGCCCTGGAAAAAGGTATTACCAAAGTGGTGTTCGACCGCTCGGGTTACCTCTACCACGGTCGCGTAAAATCATTGGCTGAAGGTGCTCGCGAAGGCGGCCTCAATTTCTAAACTATCATGGCGCAAGAACGCGACAACAATCGTCCTGGCGGAGACCGTCAGCGCAGCAACGACCGCGACCGGAAC
>JAYULN010000750.1:0-2941 GCA_043763525.1 Hymenobacter sp. | reverse complement strand
GACTGCGAAATCAGCATCTCGCCCAACACCTGCGTCATCATCGACGACAAGCCCCGCTTCGTGGGCGTGGAGGACGTGCTGCGCCAGAGCACCCAGGCGACAGTGCGCCTGCTGGAGCGCGAGCTCGAAATCCGGCAGGACGAGCTGTGGGAAAAGTGGCACAACGCCTCGCTGGAGAAAATCTTCATCGAAAACCGCATCTACCGCCGGATTGAGGAGTGCGAAACCTGGGCCGAAATCCTCGAAACAATTGATAAGGGCCTGAAAAAATTCGTGCGCATCGAAGGAGAGAAGGCCCGCGTCGACGATACCCGCATTGTGCTGCGCCGCCCCATCGAGGAGGAAGATTTGACGCGCCTGACCGAAATCCGCATCAAGCGCATCTCGAAGTTCGACGGCTTTAAGGCCGATGAGTTTCTGCAAAAGCTGGAAGGCGAGTTGGCCGAAGTGGCCGACCACCTGGCCAACCTTACGCGCTACGCCATCAACTACTTTGAGGGCCTGCTGAAGAAATATGGCACCGGCCGCGAGCGCAAAACCCAGCTTCGCACCTTCGACGTGGTTACGGCCCAGAAAGTGGCCATCGCCAACCAGAAGCTGTACGTGAACCGCGTGGACGGTTTTGTGGGCTACGGCCTCAAGAAGGACGAATTCGTGTGCGACTGCTCTGATTTGGACGACATCATTGCCATTAAGCGAGACGGCACGTTCACGGTGACCAAAATCGCGGAAAAAACCTTCGTGGGTCGTGATATTCTGCACGTTGGCGTGTACAATAAAAACGACGACCGGTTGGTGTACAACATGGTGTACCTCGATGGCGCATCGGGCATATCGTTCGCCAAGCGCTTCCTCGTCACGGGTATCACCCGTGACAAAACTTACGACCTCACCAAGGGCACGAAGGGTACCAAAACCCTGTATCTCACGGCCAACCCCAACTCGGAATCGGAAATCGTGGGCGTTCAGCTCAGCGACAAAGCCCCGGCGCGGGTGAAGCAGTTCGATTTCGACTTCGCCGAGCTGGGCATCAAGGGCAAGGGCTCGATGGGCAACATTGTAACCAAGCAGCCCATCAAAAAAATCACCCAGAAAACGCTGGGCGATTCCACGCTGGGTGGCCGCGAAATATTCTTCGACAGCGTGGTGGGCCGCCTCAACACGGCCGGCCACGGCCGCTACCTGGGCACGTTCGATACGGAAAACACCGTGCTGGTCGTCTTCAAAGACGGCAGCTACGAGCTGACCACACCCGACCCTGGCAACCACTACGACGTGCCCAACATTGTGCTGCTGCGCAAGCACGAGCCCGACGTGGTGCTTTCGACCGCGTACGTCGACGGCGAAACCAAAGTCCACTACGTCAAGCGGTTCAAAATTGAAACCAGTACTTTGGGTAAGCGCTTTACCTTCATCTCCGAAACCAAGGGCTCGAAAATGCTGGTCGTCACGGCCAACCCCGAGCCATTGGTGGAGTTGAAAATTCAGAAGGACAAGAAGGCCGACAAGGAAACCGAGAAAATCGCCCTGCACGATTTCATCGATGTGAAAGGCTGGAAGGCGATGGGTAACAAGCTCAACCACTTCAAAATCCACGCCCTGGCCCTGCTCACCGACGAAGGCCCCGAGCCGCAGCGCCGCGAGGTGGCCCGCAAGCGAGTGGCCGCTCCCGCGCCCAAGCCCGGCGAGAACGGGGACGAACCCGCCGCCGAGCGCCCCGAGCCCACCGGCCCGGTCGATGTGACCGCCGAAGAAGTGGCCCAGGCCCGCGAGTTACTAAAGCGCCCCAAAGCGCAGCTGGGCCTGTTTTAGGGGGCGGCAGCCCTCCGTCTTGCTGCCGATAGCCGAACCGCAGCCTCATTGCCAGCCGGGGGCGGTTCGGTTTTTTGGCATTTAAAGTATCTGGTCAGCTTGTCCCATTTAATCCCTTTTGCGATAGAAAGTCGCAGCTTGCGGTGGCCTGTAAGCGCTGCGAACGGCGCTTCGCGAAATTTGCATACCAATAGTGCAAAAAAACACGTTGAATTATAGTCACAATAAGAAGTATATTTTCCTTGCGGTTTATTCGTTGGCTCCTTAGTTTTGCCCTGGGCATTAGCCGCCAGGGCCCCTACCCGTGCCACCTGTTTTGATTGCCACATGCCTTCCTTTTTCCTTCCATGCCTCTTGGCCGCCAGCTTGCTCACGGCTTCTATGCCGGTTCACGGCCAAGCCGTTGTCACTGCGGCCGACACGGCCCGCACCTACCGGCACCACCTGGGCCTGACGGCCAGCCCGCAGCTCGACCAGTTCTTTACTGCCAACCGCTCGTTGCCCATCGGCTTGCTCTACCGGCGACAAACCCGGCCCAACCGGGCCTGGCGGGCGCGGGGGGCCGTGCAAACCCGTTACTTCAAACAGGAAGCGCCGCTGTTTATCGGCACGGCCTATACCGAGCGCACGGTCAACCTGGAAGCCGCCGTGGGGCAGGAGCGGTGGTTTGCGCTTAGTCAGAAATTTACGCTTTTTGCTGGGGCAGAAGTGGGTGCGCAATACGAAGCGTATCGAAGGGACTCAAAAGATTATGAGCCAGGTACGCCGGTGTTTGGCGTAGGGGTTCCTCCCAACACTTTCACTACGGGAGTAGGCGATGAAGTCCTCACAAATAAAACAATAGGTGTTGTTGTGCGGCCAGTTGCGGGCCTGCGTTATTTTTTTGCCAAACGCTTTTACACCGAAGTAGAAACCAGCTTGTCGCTTCATTGGGTCCGTCGAGAATTCAGACTGAATGGCACCTATTACGCCTTGGATACAGGTATCTCACTTGGTCGAGGAGCCAGCGGGAATAACACCTATTATACGTTTAGCACCTCATTACAACCAATCAACAGCGTACGTTTTCTTTTTCTCTTCTAAACCCTTTCATCACACTCAAGATTATGAAACACAAACTACCACTTTT
>JAYULN010000749.1:0-2945 GCA_043763525.1 Hymenobacter sp. | reverse complement strand
ATTTCGGCCAGCCGTCCGGCGGCTACGTGGGTCTGAAACTCCATCTGCCAGAGCCGGTCGCGGGCCGTGAGGTAGCCCTGGGCGAAGTACAGGTCGTGGTCGTTCTGAGCAAATACGTGGGGCACGCGGCGGTCGTCGTAGCGCACCGTCACGGGGGCTTGCAGGCCGGGCAGCGCCAGGGTCTGCCGCGCCGGGAAGTCGCCCGGCATCTCGCCATTCTGCCAAAATCCCCGGTATGGGCTCAGCAGCCGGCCAAACGGGGGCACGTCGCCCTGCTTGGTATCAAGCACCCAAACCAGGGTGAAGGCAACGGCCAGCGCCAGCAGGGCTTTAATCATGGGGAGTATTGAGTAGGGAGTAGAAAGTATTGAGTATTGAGATTGTGCAGAAAAGGGTCGAAAAGAACGGCCAGTTTTGCGAGGCAAGTAACGACAACGCCGTCAATTGCTTCCCAAAGCGGGCCTTCAACTCGGAGTGTTTAATACTCCTTACTCAATACTCGCTACTCAATACTGTCTACTGAACCTCACCGCAGCGCCACTTCGCGCACCAGCCCGCCGATGCCCCACATGAGCAGCTGCTGGCGCACGGCCTCGGCCTCGGGGCGCTCGCCGAAGTTGCCCACGAGCACACGGCTGCGCTGGCGGCCGTCGAGCCGGTCGCCCGAAATTTCTACCTGCAGGTCGGGCAGCAGCGACTTGATGCGCGCCTGCACGGCCTGGGCATTGGCTACGTCCAGGAAAGAGCCGGCCTGAATGAGGAAGCCGGCGGGACAGTTCACCGATTCGGTGGCCGTTACAACTTCGGCCGTAGTAGCCGCAGAGGCGGCGATGAGGGCCGGGGCTGGCGTTTCGGTGGGGGGGGCAATAGCGGCATTCCGTACCGAGTAAATGGTGAACGCGGCGGCGGGGTTGGGGTCGGCGGCGAAGAGGCTGGCGAGGTTGCCGGGCGTGGATGCCGGGCCCAGGGGCGTGTCGGCTTCCACTACTTCGGCTACCACGGTGGCGGCCCCGCATTCAACGATGCCCAGGGGACGGGCGGCTACCTCCGAGAGGTCGAGGATGCGCTGGTGGCGGTAGGGGCCACGGTCGGACACGCGCACAACCACCGATTTGCCGTTTTTCACGTTCGTTACCCGCAGGCGGGTGCCAAAGGGCAGGGTTTTGTGGGCGCAGGTGTAAGCAAAGCGGTTGTAGCGCTCACCGCTGGTCGTTCGTTTGCCTTGGAAGTACGCGCCATACCAGGAGGCCCGGCCGCGCAACACAGTCGTAGCGGTGCTTGGGGCGGAGGCTGCTGTGGTGGTGCCGGGGGCCGGGGGCCGCGCCGTGGCATCAGTCAAAGTCAGCAGAAAAAAGAAGAAGCTGGAGAGGACGGGTACTACTAAGGGACGAAATAAAATCATGCGATTTGCCGATGGTGAACGGAACAAACATAGGCCGCTCCCCCCGGTCGTGCTAAAAATCGAATCCCGGCTACTAATGATTTTGGGTTAAAAATTGACCTTTATAAAGAAAACTTGTATTTAATTTATCTTCCTCTTGGCCGAAAAAGTAGCCGTGGGGTTGTCTCAAAGTATATTTTGCCGAATCGGGCCAAACCCATTGCGCGGATGCAAAAATTAGATTGTGCGACGGGTATAAAATTTAGGCATTGGCCGCTCAACTACCTTTAGAACCAGGTTGCAGAAGTGCCAAAAATTTCGTAACGAGCTAGCCGATAGCCTCGACGCTCCCAAATGGTGGAATGCCTGAGTTGGAGCACGGGCGAAGTTGGGCTGGCGAAGCCGCCGGGCAGGGGCGGCAAAACGGCATTCGCAACGGCCATTGTTTTGGACAACTAAGGGGTCTGCATTGCTAAAAGGGGCTTATACTTGCCGCTCACCCGCCATCTAACCCCCGCCGAATGCACGCAACCTTAACCCGAAATCAATTCTTTGTAAAAGAACACCTTGGCATTTTCAAGGCAGCCAATAGCTACGATATCCTCGACCTCGAATCGCAGCAGATGCTGCTGGAATGCCGCGAGCCGGCCTTGGGATTCTTTACCAAAATCATTCGCTTCACGAAGTACAAGCGCTACACGCCTTTCTACATGGCGATGAAGGACGCGGCAGGGCAGCCGGTGCTGAGCCTGAAAAGAGGGGTTTCGTTCCTTCGGTCTACGGTGCAGGTGTTTGACCAGAAAGAGGCCCTGGTGGGCAAGTTCCGGCAGCGGGTGTTCAGCCTCGGTGGCAAGCTGGACGTGCTGAACGTCAGCGACGAAGTGATAGGTACGGTGGAGGGCAAGTGGTCGAATTTCGACTACAGGTTTTTGCGCGACGGCCAGCAGATAGCGCTGGTAACCAAGCAGTGGATGGGCCTGGGCAAAGAACTGTTTACGACGGCCGACAACTACGTCATCAGCATCGAGCCGGCTGTGCGGGCCGACGATGCCATTCGCCGGATGATTCTGGCGGCGGGCGTTTGCATCGACATGGTGTATGCCGAGTAGCGGCCCCGGAACGCGGGTCGGGCTACCTTTGCGCCATGGATTTTGGCCGCTTGCCCGACTTGCGCTACGTTGATTTTCGGCTGCCCCCCGACCACCCCGAAACGGCCCGCGTGCTGGCCCGCGCCCGGCCCACGCAGCCCGCGCCGGCCCGCCTGCACGTGGGCTGCCCCATCTGGACGAACAAGGAATGGCTGGGTTCCTACTTTCCGCTGGGTATCAAGGAGCCTGAGTACCTGCGCTACTACGCGCAGCAGTTCAATAGTATCGAGCTGAATACCACTCACTACCGCATTCCCGACGCGACTACGGTGCGGCGCTGGCGCGAGGCGGTGGGTCCCGATTCGGGCTTTAAGTTCTGCCCCAAGCTGCCGCGCAGCATCAGCCACGAGCGGGAGTTGTTTCAGGCCGACGACCTGGTGGTGCCCACGGCGCGGGCATTTGAGGCGCTGGGTGAT
>JAYULN010000748.1:0-1090 GCA_043763525.1 Hymenobacter sp. | reverse complement strand
AGGCGGCCGTCGCGCCCAAAACCGATTCCAACCACCACGAAATTCCCTGGGTGCGCGCCGTCATTCGCCACCCGGCCTACTCCGTTATCGGCATTCTGGTGCTGATTGGGACGATGGTGCTCATCATTCCGCGCCTGGCCACCGGCTTCCTGCCCGAAATGGACGAAGGCGCGATTGTGCTCGACTACAACTCGCCGCCCGGCACCAGCATCGAGGAAACTGACCGCATGCTGCGCCAGGCCGAAAAGCTGATTGTAAAAGTCCCGGAAGTAGCCAGCTACTCGCGCCGCACCGGCACCCAGATGGGCTTCTTCATCACCGAGCCCAACCGGGGCGACTACCTCATCCGCCTCAAAACTGACCGCAAGCGCACCACCGAGGATGTTATTTCCGACATCCGCCAGCGCATCGAAGCCACCCAACCGGCCCTCACCATCGACTTCGGCCAGGTAATCGGCGACATGCTCGGCGACCTCATGAGCACCGTGCAACCCATTGAAATAAAAGTCTTTGGCCCCGATGCCACCAAACGCTACGCTCTGGCCGACCAGGTGACGGCCGTGGTGGAAAAGGTGGCCGGCACCGCCGACGTTTTCAACGGCATTGTGCGGATGGGGCCGGCCGTGGGCGTACGCCCCGACCCGCGCCGCCTGGCCCAGTATGGCCTCACGGCCACCGATTTTCAAACCCAGCTGCAAACCCAGCTGGCCGGCACCACGACCGGCGCGGTGCTCGAAGGCGAACAGCTGCTGAACATTCGGATGCGCTACCCTAACGCCGCCCAGGCCACCCTGGCCCAGATGCGGGCCGAGCCCATTTTCCTGCCCAACGGCCAGCGCCGCCGCCTCGACGAGCTGGCCACCGTGAGCGTATCGGCCGGCGATGCCGAGCTGGAGCGCGAAAACCTGCAGGCCATGACTGCCGTGACGGCCCGCCTCGACAACCGCGACCTGGGCAGCGCCATGGCCGAAATCCGCCAGAAGCTGGAGCGCGACGTGCCGCTGCCGCCCGGCTACTTCATCCAGTACGGCGGCTCGTATGCCGAGCAGCAGCAGTCGTTTCAGGAGCTGCTCATCATTCTGGGCACGGC
>JAYULN010000747.1:0-7338 GCA_043763525.1 Hymenobacter sp. | reverse complement strand
CCCGAATGGCGGCATCGACCAGCGTGTCGCGCTCCGGAAAGTGGATTTCCTGAATGGTGTAGGGCCGGCCCGTAGCGGCCGTGTAGTTCACCTGCGCCGTTCTGGCCTGGGTTTTCACCTCATTGGTCACCAAGCCTTTAAAGAAGCCGTGGTTGTAGAGCCGGTTGGTGATGAGCCCGCTGGTGGCGCTGATTTTTACGTCCTTCAGCAGCACCGGGGCCTCGCCAAGCTTATCGGCCAGAAACTTGCCGAAACCCTTGGTTTTGCCCACGCCCAGGTGCCAGAAATACAGCTTGGGCCGCTGCCCGAGAATGGAGCCATTCGGCTTGGGCCGCACCACCGATTCCAGCTCTGTTTGCAGGGCTGATTGGTTCTTCAGCTTATCGGGCGACTTAATGATAATCTTGCTGCCGGTGTAGAGGCGCTGGCCCTCGGGGATGTAGCGCAGGCCCGAGCAGGCGGATAATAAAATGAGGAATGAGGAATGAAGCATGAGGAATTGCCACTTCAATGGCTGCCTCATTCTCATCCCTGACGGGGTATTCATCATTTCGAATGCTACATTATTCATTCCTCACTCTTCATTTTTATTTCTTACCCCGCGTCGAATCCGCCCGCGCCGCCGCCTGGGTTTGCACGGAATCCTTCTCGGTCTTTTTGTCGATTTTTTCCTGCTTGCGGTTCACCTTGCGCTCGGCTTTCACGGCTTTGGGTACCTTCGAGAACAGCTCTTTCAAGTCCTGGTAATCGCGCTGGAAAACCAGGGCCGCGCCCGTGCGGATGATGGGGCCGTCGATGTCTTCGTAGCTGTTTTGGCGGAACACGCGCACGCGCAGGCGGCCATCGGCCAGCACGGTGTATTCCAGGCTCACGTCGCCGGCCAGGTTGCTGACGGCGCTCTGGCCCTGGGTGGCCTGGGTGCCCGAGTTGCCGCTCAGGTTAATGTCGGTGCCCACGCGCACGGTGAGGCGGTTGTTGAGCAGCTGGCGGCGCACGGCCACGTTCAGGTCGGTGCGGCTGCGGGCCTCGCCGGTGCTGTAGTCGGCCTGGTTGGTCACGCCCAGGTCGAGGCCCAGGCCGGAGAGGTACTTGTCGGTGAGGCTGGTAAGCTGGTCGGTGAGCACGGCGCTGGCGCTGCCGCGCAGCTGGGTGGCCACCAGGCCCTCGCCACTGCTCGTCTGGAATGGGTTCTGGGCCACGAACCGGCCCAGAATCAGCAGCGAAAACACCTGCTTGCTCAGCTCCGAGGTTTGGTTGGGCTGGCGCAGCTGGGCCAGCTTGGCTTCGACCTGGCCATTGAGGGCCCCGCGCTGGTTTTCGGGCAGCGTAATATCGAAGCCGATGGTAGGCTTGCTGAGCTGGTCGGTCACGTTCAGCAGCACGTTGAAGGGCAGGTGGTTGCGTGAGACGGTCTGACTGGTGGGGTCGTCTTCGCCCTGGCCAGCCAGCAGCTCGGCGGGCGCGGCCTGCACTTTGTAAACGGCCGTCACGTCGAGCGTGGCATTGTACGGGTCGCCGTCCCAGGTGATGGACGAGCCCGGACGGATAATAAAATCGCGCTGGGCCAACTCATAAAGCTCCATATGATATTGGCCCCGCGCCACGTCGAGCCGCCCGCTCAGGGTGATGGTACCGTCGGGCGCGATGTTGGTATTGAGCGTGCCAGCGGCCCGCACGCGCAGGTTGTCGCCGCTGGCCGGGTCGATAACGATGGTGAACGGCGTGCGGTCCGTAATCGTGACCACCGCTGTGACGTCGTAACCTTTGGCTCCTGCTTTCACTGTATCCAGCGCCACTTTGCGAGCCAGCATGGTATCGAGCGGGGCGCTTCTGTCGATGAACTCCACAATGCCTTCCCGGGCCACTACGGTGGGCGAGGCGCTGGGCGATTCCACGGTCAGGTTCGAGCCGTCGGCCACGGTTACGTGGGTGTCGACTTTGATAAGCGTAACCGGCCCCGTGAGGCGGGTTTCGGAGTCAAGCACCAGCCGGCCGTAGAACAGCTCATTGTTGGCGCGGGTGCTTTTCACGGCCAGAAAATTGTCGGTCGTGGCCTGCATATCGAACGAATAGTTCACGAAGTCCTTGCTCAGCAGGTAGCCGTTTATCACGGCTTTGTTCGAGGCCGAATCCAGCACCGTGAAGTCGTTGAAGGCAATGCCTTTCGCATCAAAAGTCAGGTCTTGGTTGGGCAGCCGGAAGGGCGCGCCCAGCTGGGGCACCACAAAGCCGGCATCGTCGGAAGTGGTGAGTGTGCCGCGCACCTGGGGCGTGGCCACGGCTCCGGTTACCGTCAGCTGGCCGCGCATGTAGCCGCTGGCCTGGCGCACCTGCCCCACCGAAAAAGGCTCGATAAGCTTCAGGTTGAGCCGGTTGACTTCGGCTGTGAAGTTGAGGGGTGTGGCGCTGCCGGCCAGGTAAGTACCGCGCACCTGCACATCGTTGCCGGCTCCGCCCACGATGCCGGCCGCGCCGCCGGTCAGGCGGGCATCCACGTCGTAGCGGCCGGCGCTGGGGTTGGTGGCGCGCAGGGCAATGTCGCCAATGGAAGCTTTCTGGAATACCAGGTTTTTGACGGTGGCATCGGCCGTGAAGGCCTGGTTTTTCTTGCCCAGGTTGTCGATGCGGGCCGTACCGTTTAGCTGCCCGGCCACCAGCGAATCCTGCTGCTGCACGATTTTGGCCAATTCGGCCAGCTCGAAATTGGTGAACGTAACGCCCAGCGGTGAAGTCGGCACCGCCGGGTTCTGGCTTTGCAGGGCCAGGCTGCTGCGGCCGTTGGTCAGGTTCAGGCCGTTGGCTACCACCGCGCCGCTGGGGTAGTAGCGCACGTAGTTGTTGGGGCCGGCCGTCCATTTTTCGTAGTTGAGAATCTGGTCGGGCGCGGCTTCAAACTGATAAAATCTGGTTGTCAGAGAGCGGCGGCTGGCCCTTTGGGTATTGTTAACTGTTAATTGTTCACCGTTAACTGATAAGGTGCCGGCCAGCGCCAGTCGCTCGCGGTTGGCCGAATCGCCGAGGATGGCCACGCGGGTGAAAACCTTGTTGTTGGCCACGTTGCCGACCACGCTGGGGCGGCGCAGCATCAGGGTCGAATCCTGGCGGGCCTGGGCCAGCAGCAGGCCGTAGTCGAGCTTTTGGGGGTCCGAATCGACCTTCAGGCGCAGCGAATCGAGCCGGTAGTTGTTGTATTGCAGCAGGAGAATGCTGGTGGTGGCCGTGAGGCGGGCAGCCTGCCGCGAATAGTCGCCGGCCAGTGTGAAGGGCGAAATCTTCTTCAGGCCCGGCACCAGCCTGGTGGCCAGCGCGGGGTCTTTCAATTGCAGCGAATACGTGAAATGCCGGTCGGCCGAGCTGGCCACGTAGCGCACGCCAGGCAGGTCGAAGTAGCGGTCGAGGTGCTGTTCAATCTCCGTCGCCAGGTCCCCCAAATGCACGTTGCCATCCAGGTTGGCCGCCACCACATCCGACGTGAAATCGACCGCCGCGCGGTTGGCCGTCTGGGTAATTTTCCCATTTAGCTCCTTAAAAGCAAAGGGCTGATTATCCTTCACCAGCACCACGTTGGTCCCGCTGAACGTGCCATTGAGCGTGTTGAGATTGGAGCCCGAAATATTGGCCTTCAGCTTGCCCTGCACCCGCAAATCGCCGCCGGTATAGAAGCCCAGCGCCGTGAGGTTGGCCCCGCGCAGGTTCAGCGAAGTCACTTCGTAGGTGGGGTGGCGGGCATCGCGCAGGTTCACCACGGCCTGCAAATCCAGGTTCAGGTTGGGGTCCGATTTGCTGCTGGCGGCGATGACGTAACGGTTGCGGTCGAGGGCCACCGTTGCGGCCACGCCGTGGTAGGTGTAGCCGTTGTAGCGGGCGCTCTGCACGGTGGTTTTCACCTGGCCCACCAGCGTGGCGGGGTCTTTCAGATTACCCGTTGCGTTGATGCGGCCGGTGGCCGTGACGCGGCCCAGCTGCGGGTTCTTCAGCAGCTTGCCAAAATCGAACCCGCCCACCGCGAAGGTGCCCAGCAGCGGCTGCCGGCCATTGGCCTGCGCCGCCCCCAGCTTGCCGCTGAACGCGAGGTTGCCGTAGCTGGAGCGCAGCTTCAGGTTGGTATCGAACGCCAGCGTGGTAGGCCGGCCCCGGAAGGTGCCGCTGAGCGCCAGCGTGGGCGGAATGCTGATATTATTCGGAATGCTGCCCTTCGGCGCGAGGCTCAGAATATCGGCCCGCGAGGTGCTGAGTTGCTGAATATCCAAATCGGCATACAGCCGCGAATCGACGTTGGGCAGGCCCTGAATGCGGCCGCGCCGGGCCTTGAGCACCGTATTGCGCAAGCCCACAAACTCGAAATTGCGCACCGTGAAATCGCCCACGCGGCCGGCAATCTGCCCATTCAGCAGCACCGACTGGTTGGGGCCGGTATTGAACGGGGAGGTGCCCGCCAGCTGCGGGGCCAGGTACAAAATGTCGCGGAAGCCCAGGCGCACCTCGCGCAAATCGCCCGCAATCTTCAGGTTGGGCAGCTTCTTTACGTCGCCCAGCGCCGCCAGGCTTTCGTAGCCGATGGCCAGCGAGCGCCGGATGCGGGTGTGCGGCGTTATCAAATCGAGGCTGTCGAGGCGAATCTGCACCGAGTCGTACACCACGTTGGCCCGCCACTTATCCACCCGAAAGCCGCTTTGCTCGCGGCCGGCCAGGTTGTCGACGCGGCCGGTGGTGCGGTTTTCCGAGTAGCTGACGTTGTGCGTGTTCAGCGTCAGGTCCGTAAAATTGAGGTGATTGTAGTCGAGCGCGGGTAGCCGCGTGCGCTGTTTGGGCTGGTTGAAGTTGTCGAATTTCACGGCCAGCCCGCTGATATCGGATTCGTTCAGGGTTACCTTCCAGGCTAGGCGCTGGCCGGTAGCGGCCTTGTTCTGGTCGGCGGCCGCGTCGAGCTTACGCACGGCCTCGGCGGGGTTCACTACGCGCTGGGCCACGGGCACGGCCTCGTTCTGGGCGTAGGCGAACGTGGTGTTTTTGAGGGTGAGCTTGTCGAGAGCCACCAGCTCCTTTTGCAGGTCGATGTTCTTCGCCGTGATATCGGCCAGCCCAATGTTGGTGCTGATAAACTGGGCCGCCGGGGCGTTCTTATAGGTAAAGGCCACGCTATCGAGCGTAGCGTGCTTCAAGCCAAGCTGCACCGTGAGCGGCGCGGTAGGAGCGGGGTTATCCACCTGCGGAGCCGTTTTGGTCTGCGTTATGCTGATGGCGGCCCGGCGCAGCGCCGCGTTATCCACTTTGTAGATGGACTTATCCACATTCACTTCGTCCATGTTGGCTGTGAACTCGCCGATTATGGCCCGAATGTCGGAGCCGGTTACCTGGTCATCCTGAGTGAAGTAGATATTGGTGAGCCGGGCCTTGCCGATGTCGTACTTCAGGGCCGAGGCCGTGGTGTCCTTCGGCGCGTTGGGGTCGACGAAGGCGTTGATGACGAAGTCGTAGTTGTTCACCGAGTCGGGCTCGGTGCGGGTCAGGCGCACGCGGCCGTCGTTCAACTCCACCGCCGAAACATTTATCTGCTTGTGCAGCAGCGCCCAGATGTCGAGACTCACGCCCAGGTGCCCCACTGCCAGCAGCGTATCGCGGCGCTGGTCGGCCAGGTACACGCCGTCGAGGTTGATGGCGTGGCGGAAATCGGTGCGAAACTTCCCAATGCGTACTTCCGTCTGAAGCTTGTCGCGCAGGTAGCTCTCGGCCCGGCGGGCCACAAAATCCTGCCCGGCGGGCAATTGCAGCAGCACTACCACCGCAACAATGAGCACCAGTAACAGGGCTAAAAGCCCCAACAAACCGTAGAGGACACGACGCAGAAAAATGGACAAAGCAAGAGGGGGTAAGCGGCAAAGAAAACAGGGGGGATTTTCCAAACGCAGAACCCGGCCCGCAGGTTGGCCCGTTCTGGCGGCTCCGCTGGCAAAACCAAGCGCACCAACTGGCTTTTGAACAAGCGTTAGCACCCGCAAACGATTGCGAAAGCGCGGTCGCCTCATCCTTCATAATTCAGTATTCTCCGGGTGGCGAATCCTTATCTTGCGCCCCCCAATAGTTTAGCTCCCCGCATGACCCTTCGTTTTTTCCTTCCCTACCGTACCACATTCGGCCAGCGCCTGGTCGTGTGCGGTTCGCACCCCGACCTGGGCAGCTGGCAGCTGGATGCGGCTGCCGACATGCGCTACGACGAAACCACCGGCTGCTGGAGCTACGAGCTGACCGCCGCCGCTGCCGCCGGCACCCTTACCTATAAGTATGCGCTGCTCGATGCCAACACCGGCGGCGAGCATTGGGAGTTTGGCCCCAACCGCAGCGTGGCCTACGAGGCCGCCCGCACGCCCAGCCTGCACCTGGCCGACTATTGGCGCGCCCCCGGTCAGCCCGAAAACGAGCTGCTGACGGCCGCCTTCACCAAATCGCTGTTCCGCCGGCTCAATCCGGCAACTCCCGCCGCGCCGGCCGAGGCTCCGGCTCCCAAAACCAAAAAGGCCGCCGCTGCTAAAGTTACCAAAGCACCCAAAGCATCGGCCGATACTGCTCCGCAGCCAGCCAGCGGCCAGCAATCCGCCGCTACGCCTGCCAAGGGCGAAACCTGCTTCCGGCTTCTGGCACCTCGCGTGGCTCCCCACCAGCAGCTCTGCATCCTCGGCTCCGACCCGGCCCTGGGGGCTTGGGACAACACCAAAGCCCTGGTGCTGGCCGATGCCGACTACCCCACCTGGGCTGCCACCGTCCAGCTGGCCAACCCTACCGAAGACTGCCGCTATAAATACGCCATCTGGGATGCGGCCGCCGGTCATGCCCTCGATATGGAAGGCGGCGAAAACCGCGTAGTGCCCGCCACCAGGAATCTGGCCGTGGCCCGCGTGTTCAACGATGAAAACTACCGCTACCCCACCGCCTGGCGCGGGGCCGGCGTGGCCCTGCCCGTGTTTGCCATGCGCAGCGAAAGCGGCCTCGGCGTGGGCGAGTTCGCCGACCTGAAGCTGCTCACCGACTGGGCCGTGCAAACCGGCCTCAAGCTGGTGCAGATTCTGCCCATCAACGACACCGTGGCCACCCACACCTGGCACGACTCGTACCCGTATGCCGCCATTTCGGTGTTTGCGCTGCACCCGCAGTTCATTCACCTCGAAGGCATTGCCGCCCTCAAAGCCAAGAAGGCGGCCCAGGAGCTGGCCCAGCTCAAGCAGGAATTCAACGCCAAGGACTTCGTGGACTACGAGCCGGTGATGGCCGCCAAGTGGAAGTTTCTCAAGCTGCTTTATAAGCAGGAGAAAGCCGCTTTTCTGGCCGATGCCGAGTACCGCG
>JAYULN010000746.1:0-7350 GCA_043763525.1 Hymenobacter sp. | reverse complement strand
GCCTCCTTCAAAATGGGCGACGTGGAAGACTTCTCCAACTTCGTGAACGCCGTGATTGACGAGAAGTCCTTCGACAAGCTCGCCAAATACATCGACGGTGCCAAGGCCGACCCGAACGCCGAAATCATCGCCGGCGGCGGCTACGACAAGTCGAAAGGCTACTTCATCGAGCCCACCGTCATCGTAACCAAAGACCCAAAATACGTAACGATGTGCGAGGAGCTGTTCGGCCCCGTGCTCACCGTCCACGTCTACGACGCCGATAAATTTGAGGAAGCACTGGAATTGGTCGATACCACTTCGCCTTACGCCCTCACCGGGGCCGTGTTCTCGCAGGACCGGTACGCCATCGACCAGGCCTCGAAGGCGCTGGTGCATGCGGCTGGCAACTTCTACATCAACGACAAGCCCACCGGGGCCGTGGTGGGCCAGCAGCCCTTCGGCGGGGCCCGCGCCTCCGGCACCAACGACAAGGCCGGTTCCCTGCTGAACCTGCTCCGCTGGGTGTCGCCCCGCGCCATCAAGGAAACCTTCGTGCCCGTAACCGACTACCGCTACCCTTTCCTGGGCTCGGAGCCGGCCGAGGATTTGAACCGCGACAAGGGCTTGTAGCAGCCCGTTGAGCCAATAAAAAGCCCCGCACTCCATTAATAGTGCGGGGCTTTTCGTTTTCAATGGCCAGGATTGATTAGCAGCTTTGTGCGCCACAGGCAACGGCCGGCCTCGTAGCCTGCCAGAAAGAAGTTGCAAAGTTCAGCCCAGGCAGGCTGTCCGAAACACAGGCCCCAGCCATAGCATACACTCTTCCAACGTGTAGTGGCGTGGCGGCTGTTCGGCTTGTCCCATGGGTTAGTTATTGCTGCGATACGCTAAACTGTACACTCAGGCAGAGCGCAAGGCTCCTCTCAGGAGCCCGGCGCGTGCTCCAGCTGCGCCTGAATGGCGCGGATTTCCCGCCGGTCGAGCGGCTTATGAATCAGACCTTCGACCAAGCCGTAACGCTTGGATTTCTCCAGGTCGGTAAGGGCCAGCGACGAGGTAAGGATGTAGATGTGGCATTTGCCCCGCAGCTTTTCCTCGTAGGGAGCCAGGGCATCCAGAAACTGCCAGCCGTTCATCAGCGGCATGTTCAGGTCCAGAAACACCACCTGCGGCACGGCTTCTTTCTTGTCCTTTACCAGCATTTCCAGGGCTTCCCTGGCCGACTGAAACGTGCAGATGGTATTGGAAAAGCCTTCAGCCCGCAACAGCTGCTCGGTGAGGTAAATGCCCAGGTCGTCGTCGTCAATGAGGTAAGTTGTCATCCGCACGGGAGCTAAAATACAGTGTAAATTGGGTGCCTTCATTCACCTGGCTTCGCACGCTAATCTGTCCGCCCATGGCCTCTACGTGGGCCTTCACCAAAAATAAGCCGATGCCACGCCCGGCCTTGCCCGCGTGGAAGCGCCGGTAAAGCTGAAAAATATCATCGCTCACCTTCGCCTGGTCGAACCCCAGGCCGTTGTCGCCGAAGGTGATGGTCGTTGCCGAATGCGGCCCGACGGTGGCGGCAATGTCAATCTGCAAGGGCCGGGCATCCGACCGGTACTTGATGGCGTTGGAAATCAGGTTATAGAAAATGCTGTGGAAGTAGGCCCGGCTGCCTGGCACCCGCAACGCCTCCGGAATGGTGCTGCGCAGCTGGCCGCCGCACGCCGCCAGCGCCTCCTGGAGGTCGAACAAGGCGTGCTGGCACACGGCGGCCACGGCCACCGGCTCGGGCCGAAAGCCGCCCTGCTCGTCCTGCAAGGAAATAATATCGTTGACATCGGTCAGCACCTGGTCGAGCTGGCACAAGCTGGTGTGCAGGCTTTGCAGCGATTTATCGAACACTGGCGAGTGCTTGTCGGTGTGCGCGAGCAGGTCGCTAAACCCCAGGGCATTGGCCAGCGGTGCCCGCAGGTTGTGCGAAACAATGTAGGTAAATTGCTGCAAGTCTGAATTTTGGCGCAGCAGCTTTTCCGTTAGCAAGCGCTGCTTTTCGTCGGCCTGCTTGCGTGCCGTGATGTCATGCATGGCCCCAATCATCCGCACGGGCCGGCCCCCGGCATCGCGCAGGATGTAGCCCCGGTCGAACACATCTGCCCAGCCGCCGTCGGCCCGGCGAAACCGGTATTCTTCCTGCCAGAACGAGCCCTCCGTTTCGAAGGCTGCCCGCCGCAGGCCCGCCACCACCCGGTCGTGGTCGGCCGGATTCACATAATCGGACCATTTGCTGAAGGCCGTGGGGTTTTCGGTCAGCTTGTAGCCAAACAAGTCCTCAAATCCTTCGCCCCAATGCAGCGTATCGGCGGCCACGTCCCATTCGTAAATGGCATCGATAGCGGCTTTCAATGCATACGTAATGCGTTCAATGTTAATACGTAGCGCTTTCTCTACCTGCTTTTGCTTGGTGAGGTCGTGAACAATGCCCACCAACTGGCAGACGCGGCCGGTGTCGTCGCACACGGGAGTCCCGCTCACTTCCCCTGCTTTATGGCCGGTCGGATAGTTGGAATTTATCATCCAATCAACGGTCTCCATCGTGTCGACAGCTTCGCGGTACTTGCTCAACGCAAGGCTCAGCGAAGGCTCTGGAACAAATTCATTAATGTAACAGCCCACCATTTTTTCAACCGGCAGCCCGGTGGTCTTCTCAAAGGCCCGGTTCACGAAGAGCAGCTGGTAACGCCCCTTTTCTTCCACGTTCAGCACGAACGTGATATCAGCGATGTTGTTAAAAATAACCGACAGCTGGTGCTCGCGCTCCACCAAGGTGGCATCCGTCGGGGGCGGCTCGGCCAGCGGCTTGGCAATGCCATACACCCCGGCAACACCGCCCGTGTCGGTGAGCACCGGCAGCAGCTGGAAACCCATCATTATCGGACCGGCCGCGCCAGCCACCGTCGCATGGTAGCTCACGATTTCGCCGGCGGCGGCCCGGTCGAGGTGCTGCTGGGCGCGTGCCACCTCATCGGCATTCAGGTAATCGAGCCAGGCCGTGCCGGGCAGCTGCGTGGCCAAGCGGCCCAGCAGGGTGGCAAAGCGGGTATTGACCTGCCGGAAATCACCGGCCTGGTCCAGCACAAAAACGGCCTCCCCGCTCTGCTCAAACGGCGCATTTATCAACGAAGTATCACGGTTTGGCATAGGTCGGAACGATTTAGGGCACGCTGACTCATTACCGGCCCAGCCTGTTGCTCGCCTAAGTAAAGCAATTGAATTGCATCTCAGAATGAATGTTTATAACGTAATGATAACGAACACAGCTTTATATCCGGTGCTCTGCTTATCCAATCCAACCAGCCATTAACACAAGGCAATATATAAGTTAATAGTTGACAAGTAGGCCCCAGGGCAGGAATTTCCTTTGCTGCCGTCCCCGTTGCGGTGCTGGGCCCTGGCCGAGGCCCAACATTGCGCCCCAAGCCCGTGGGCGCTATCTTTGCCCCTCAGTACCCATGGGGCCTGCTCGCTACTCATCTGACTGCTATGTATCTAGCCCTGCCGGCTGCCAATTATCAGCCCTCCGATTACCTCCCGATACTCATTCAGTTCGGCCTGGCGCTGGCTTTCGTGGCTTTCGCCATGATTGTTTCGCACCTCGTGGGGCCCAAGCGCCACAGCGCCGTGAAGGACGCTTCCTTCGAGTGCGGCATCGAATCGGTAGGCAACGCCCGCACCCCGATTTCGGTAAAATACTTCCTCACGGCCATCGTTTTCGTACTTTTCGACGTGGAAGTCATCTTCATGTACCCCTGGGCGGTGAACTTCCGCGCCCTGGGTCGCGACGGCTTCGTCGAGATGATTCTGTTTATGGCGCTGCTACTGGCGGGCTTCGGCTATATCATTAAAAAAGGCATTTTGCGCTGGAATGAAGCCTGATTCGGCCAAACCTTTGCCGGCCGGCCGGTGTTGAAAACGAAGCCGACTGGCCTCCAAATCTGACTTTTACTTTATGGATACCCGCGTTCCAGAAATCAAAACGGTTGAGGCCCCCGAGGGTGTCGAAGGCGCTGGCTTCTTTGCCACTTCGCTGGAAAAAGTGGTGGGCATGGCCCGCGCCAACTCGCTCTGGCCCTTGCCCTTCGCCACTTCTTGCTGCGGCATCGAGTTCATGGCCACCATGGGCTCGCACTACGACATTTCGCGCTTCGGCTCCGAGCGGCCCAGCTTCTCGCCCCGCCAAGCCGATTTGCTCATGGTGATGGGCACCATCGCCAAGAAAATGGCTCCCATCGTGAAGCAGGTGTACGAACAAATGGCCGAGCCCCGCTGGGTGCTGGCCATGGGGGCCTGTGCCTGCTCGGGCGGCATTTTCGACTCGTATTCGGTGCTGCAAGGCATCGACCGCATTATTCCGGTCGATGTATATGTGCCCGGCTGCCCGCCCCGCCCCGAGCAGGTCATCGACGGCCTGATGCGCGTGCAGGACCTGGCCCGCAGCGAATCCTTCCGCCGCCGCAATGCTCCTGAGTATCAGGCGTTGCTGGCTTCGTACAACATTAAGTAAGCTGTTGGCAGTCAGCTATTAGCTGCTAGCTTCTTGAAGCCCAGTAGTTTAAAGTTGAACATGAAGCCAATAACTTTCAGTTAATAGCTTAGAAGAAATGACTCCTGATACCGCCACCGCGCCTGAAGCGTCCGTTGCCGAAGACCCGATAAAAGCCCAGAACGCCCAAGTACTGGCCCTGCTCACCCGCCTGGCGGGCGAGGCGGCCTTTACCGATGTATCGGAGCCCTACGGCCTGCTCACGGCCACTACCACCCGCGAGCGCATCCACGCAATTATTGCCGGCCTGCAACAGGACCAGGAGCTCAAGTTTCACTTCCTGACCACGCTGTGTGGCATCAATTATCCCGAGAATGAGGGTAAGGAGTTGGGCGTTATCTACCACCTGCACAGTCTGACGAAGAATATCCGGCTGCGCCTGAAAATCTTCTTCCCCATCGCCGACCCGGTGGCACCCACCATCACGGACCTCTACAATTCTGCCAACTGGCTGGAGCGCGAGACATTCGACTTCTACGGGGTCATCTTCACCGGCCACCCCAACCTCGTTCGCATCCTCAACGTGGAGGACATGGACTACCACCCGATGCGGAAAGAATACCCGCTCGAAGACGGTACCCGCGAAGACAAAACCGACCTGTTTTTCGGCCGATAATATTTGGTGCTTAGTGCTTGGTTGTTGGTGCTTGGCATACCCCCAGACCAAGTACTGACAACCAAGCACTGAGCACCAAAAAAGCCAGGCACTAACAACCAAGCACCAGGCACAAATAAAAATGGCAGTAAACGACGCCCTGGCAGGCACCCACAAAATCACCGAAGAGGCAGCCGCCCAGCGCCACGGCCAGCTCATGCCCCTGCTCAACGACTTCAGCCAGGAGCTGACGACGCTGAACCTGGGCCCCACGCACCCGGCCACGCACGGCATTTTCCAGAACATCCTGCAAATGGATGGCGAGCGGATTGTGTCGGGCGTGCCCACCATCGGCTACATCCACCGCGCCTTCGAGAAGATTGCCGAGCGCCGGCCCTTCTACCAAATCACGACGCTGACCGACCGGATGAACTACTGTTCGTCGCCCATCAACAACCTGGGTTGGCACATGACGGTGGAGAAGCTGCTCGGCGTAACCGTACCCAAGCGGGCGCAGTACATTCGCGTGATTATGATGGAGCTGGCCCGCATTACCGACCACCTCATCTGCAACTCGATTCTGGGCGTGGACACGGGCGCGTTCACGGGCTTTCTCTACCTGTTTCAGGAGCGTGAGAAGGTGTATGAAATCTACGAGGAGGTATGCGGTGCCCGCCTCACCACCAACATGGGCCGCGTGGGCGGCATGGAGCGTGACCTCTCGCCGGCGGCCATCGCCAAATTACGCGCCTGGCTGAAGAGCTTCCCGGTCATAATGAAGGAATTTGAGGCCCTGTTTAACCGCAATCGCATTTTCATGGACCGGGTGGTGAACGTAGGCCCGATTTCGGCGGAAAAAGCGTTGAGCTACGGCTTCACCGGCCCCAACCTGCGGGCGGCGGGCGTCGACTACGACGTGCGGGTGATGAACCCCTATTCCAGCTACGAAGACTTCGAGTTCGACATTCCGGTGGGCACCAACGGCGATACCTACGACCGGTTTATCGTCCGCAATGAGGAAATCTGGCAGAGCCTGCGCATCATCAACCAGGCGCTTGATAACCTGCCCGAAGGCCCTTACCATGCCGATGCCCCGCACTACTACCTGCCCGCCAAGCCGGAAGTGTACAAGAACATGGAGGCCCTGATTTACCACTTCAAAATCGTGATGGGCGAGATTGATGCCCCCGTGGGCGAAGTATATCACGCGGTGGAAGGCGGCAACGGCGAGCTGGGTTTCTACCTGGTTTCGGACGGCGGCCGCACGCCCTACCGCCTGCACTTCCGCCGGCCGTGCTTCATCTATTACCAGGCGTACCCCGAAATGGCCGTGGGCACCACGCTCTCGGATGCCATTGTTATTCTCTCGTCCATGAACGTCATCGCTGGCGAGCTGGACGCGTAAATTCGCTTTTGCCCCATGTACCTCACCGAGCAGGAACTCGAAACCATCCGCGCCTACTTCCGCACCAAACCGGTGCTGAAGGCGTGGCTGTTTGGCTCTTATGCCCGCGGGGAGGCCGATGCGGAAAGCGACGTGGACCTGCTGGTTAACATTGACGATGCCTATTCGGTGGGGTGGGATTTTTTCATCTGGCATGAAGACTTGGCGGAAGCGCTACACAAAAAAGTTGATGTAGTTGCTCCTGGCCAGAAGCCTTCCCGCTTCAAACAGGAAATTGCGCCTGATTTACAGTTAATATATGAAAGGGCCGCGTAGCGAGAAAATCCGGTTGCTGCACATGCGCGACGCGGCCGACCGGATTTTGCTGGAATACGGCAAGCTGAACGGCGAACAACTGGCCGACGACGACCTCCGGTACTTCGGCTTGCTACGCCTGATGGAAATCATCGGGGAAGCCGCTTACAAACTAACCCGCGAGTTGCGGGCTGCGCACCCGGAAGTACCTTGGCGGCAAATCATCGCTACCCGCCACATCGTTGTACATGAGTACGACGACGTGGATGAACGCCGAATCTGGGATGTGATTGTCAATCATCTCCCGGCTTTGCGCCAACAGCTTCAAACTATTATCGATACCCTGCCCGAATGAGTCCTGTCCAACCTACTCTTAAGCCGCAATTTTCTGCCGCCGCTCAGGCGGAAATCAAGCGCCTGCTGTCGCACTATCCGGCCGACCGCAGCAAATCGGCCCTGCTGCCGATTCTGCACATCGCGCAGGCC
>JAYULN010000745.1:0-2957 GCA_043763525.1 Hymenobacter sp. | reverse complement strand
CCGACCCCACCCAGAAGCAGGAAATCGTGTTCGGGACCGATGGCAAGGCCACTTTTTACCTCAATGGCACCGTTACCCGCACGGCAGCCTTCACCCTCACCCAGGCCGTGGCCCATGTTACCGGGCAGCCGCAGACGTATGTGGTCTACGATTTTTCGAACTCCGCCACCCGGCAGTTCATCGAGTCGCTGACGCCCACCACGCTGGTCATCGTCGACGACTACGCCGACGGATTGGGCTATACTTATTCACGCCGCTAATTACCAAGCCATTAGGTATTAGCGGATAGCCGTTAACTTTTTTTTAGAAACGATACGCTTCATCACACTATTTTCCGGCTTTATGCGACTCTGGATTCTATTGGTTTTAGTGGCCCTCAGCTTGGCGGGCTGTAAAAAAGATATCGACGCGCCCACGGGCCTCGTCGGCACCTGGCAGCTGGTCAATCGGCAATGCTACTGCGCGCGCACCCCGCTGCCCAACGAAACCGTTGTTTTCACGGCCACGGAGTTCTCGTTTTTCACCGATGGCCAGCTCACGGCGCACGGCACCTACGCCACCGCTACCGCGCCGTGGCGGTGCAGCGGCACCACGCCCGTGCCAGTGGTTCTCTTCACCCATGCCACCTCCACCTGGCCGCCCGAAGCCACGGACCTGACGGTTACGGGCAACTCGCTGGTCATCGACCACGGCGGCTGCCTCGATGCCCCAGTCGACACGTACACTCGCCGGTTCTGACCCGCTTCCGGCCCTACAGCCCCGGCCCGAGGTGCTGCACGCCATCCACTTGCGGGCGGCCGTTGAGCACCTCGGTTTGCTTGCGGATGCTTTCGAGGTGAATCAGCTTATACAGCTCGGCCACGAATTTGTCGTTCACGTTCAGCTTGCTGGCCCACTCGGTGCGGGTATTGAAGATTTCCTGCCAACGGTCGAGTTGCAGGATTTTCACGTTGTTTTCCTTCTTGTATTCGGCCAGCTCCTCCACCAGGGCCATGCGGCGGGCCAGGGCTTCCACAATTTCGCGGTCGGCCACGTCCATCTTCTGGCGCAGCTCCTCGGCCTTGTTGAGGTAGTCGGCGTTTTCGGAGGAGCGGTAGCGGTACTTCAGCTCATTCAGGATTTCGCCCAGGCGCTGGGGCGTTACCTGCTGCTCGGCATCGCTCAGGGCGTGGTCGGGGTCGGGGTGGGTTTCGATGATGAGGCCGTCGTAGTCCAGGTCGAGGGCCTTCTGGGCTATGGGCAGCAGCAGGTCGCGCCGGCCGCCAATGTGGCTGGGGTCGCAAATCAGCGGAATGTGCGGAAACCGCGTTTTCAGCTCGATGGGCAGAATCCAGGTGGGCGCGTTGCGGTAGCGGCTGGGCGCAAACGTGCTGAAGCCCCGGTGAATGGCCGCCAAATCATGAATCCCGGCCCGCTCCAGGCGCTCGAGCGCGCCGGCCCAGAGGGCCACGTCGGGGTTCACGGGGTTTTTCACCATCACGGGCACACCGGTGCCGGCCAGGGCATCGGCCAGCTCCTGCACGGCAAAGGGGTTTACGGTGGTGCGTGCCCCAATCCACAGCACGTCGATGCCGTGGGCGAGGGCCTCTTCTACGTGGCGCGGGGTGGCTACTTCGATGGCCGTGGGCAGGCCGGTTTCGGCCTTCACGCGTTGCAGCCAGGGCAAGGCCACGGCCCCCATGCCCTCGAACGAACCCGGCCGGGTGCGCGGCTTCCAGATGCCGGCCCGGAACAAATCAATCTTGCCCAGCGCCTGCAACCCGCGGGCGGTGGTCATCACCTGCTCCTCGGTTTCGGCCGAGCACGGGCCGGCAATGAGGATAGGCTGGCCTTTCTGGGCCAGCAGGCGGGTGAAGAAGGTGGTAGCGACGGGCGACATATTTAGTAGTAGCAAGTGAAGGCACATTCCCGGTCAACCGCCGAAAAGCCCGGCAAACGTAACTCGTTTCCCCGAAACGTTGTTTACCTTTTACCTTTGCCCGCTCGCTCTCAACCGCCTCCATTCCCACCCCGCCCCACCTGTTTATGATGCCCGCCCCTTCCACTCAGGCTCCGCCTATTTCCTTCGAAGACACCCGCGTAGCCTTCGCCTCCAAAACCGACGCGCAGCTGCGCAAGGTCTACGCCCTGTTTGCGGCCATGAACAACGGCAGCCTCGTGAAAACCGGCAGCGGCCTGATGAAAGCGGCCCTGAAGTGGAACCTGCCCGGCACCAAGTTTCTCGTCAAGCACAGCATCTTCGAGCAGTTTTGCGGTGGCGAAACCATTGCTGAATGCCGGCCCGTTACCGCCGAGCTGGGCAAGTACAACATCGGCACCATTCTCGACTACTCGGTGGAAGGCGAGGGCAGCGACCGCAGCTACGACCACACCCGCGACGAAGTGCTGGCCACTATCGACGAGGCCCACCGCTCGCCGCACATTCCGTTTTCGGTTTTTAAAGTAACCGGCGTGGCCAACGTGGCCATTCTCGAAAAAATTCAGGCCGGCCAGCTTCTCACCGCCGCCGAGGAAGCTGCCCACGCCCGCGCCGTGGCCCGCGTCGAGGCCCTGTGCGCCCGTGCCCACCAGCACGGCGTACGCCTGTTCTTCGATGCCGAGGAAAGCTGGTTTCAGCACACCATCGACCTGCTGGCCTACGACATGATGGCCAAATACAACCAAGAAAAAGCCATTGTCTGGAACACCTACCAGCTCTACCGCCACGACCGGTTTGAGGCCCTGCAAGCCGCCCACACCGCCGCCGCCGATGCCGGCTATTACCTCGGGGCCAAGCTGGTGCGCGGGGCCTATATGGAAAAGGAGGCCCGCGTGGCCAAGCAGCGCGGCTACCGAAACCCCATCAACCCCACCAAGCAGGCCACCGACGACCTCTACGACGAGGCCCTGCGCTACTGCGTGCAGCACCTCGACCGCGTCAGCCTGTGCGCCGGCACCCACAACGAGGCCAGCTCCCT
>JAYULN010000744.1:0-1096 GCA_043763525.1 Hymenobacter sp. | reverse complement strand
ACGGCGACGGCCGGCCGGACATTGTATTGGCTAATACGTCATCCACGGTAGGCGTGCTGCTCAATGCCGGCTCGGGCACCTTCCCGGCCACCGCTACCACCTATGCCAGCGGGGCCACATCCGGTAATGCTAGTGCGGTGGCCGTGGGCGACGTGAACGCCGATGGCCGGGCCGACCTCGTCGTCCTCAACACCAATGACAGCACCGTGGGCGTGTTGCTGGGCACCGGCACGGGCACTTTCCAGGCGGTTACCACTTACTCGGTGGGCAGCTTCTCATACCCTTCCGGGCTGGCGCTGGCCGACGTAAACAGTGATGGCCGGGCAGATGTGGTGGTAGCCAATAACATGACCAGTTCGGTGGGAGTCTTGCTGAGCCGCAGCACCGGCGGCCTGGGCACGGCCACCCAACTTTCGACGGGCAGCAACAGCCCGCAAAGCGTCACGGCGGGCGACATGAACGGCGACAGCCGGCCGGACATCGTTTTCGGCACCTCGGCGGGTACGGTGGTCGTGCTGTTGAACAGCAGCACGGGCACGTTCTCGGGCACCACGGCTTATCCTACCGGGGGCAGCAGCGTGCAGCGCGTGCAGGTGGGCGATGTGAACAATGACGGCCGGCTGGACGTGGTAACCGCCAACACGTTCGAGCATTCGGTAAGCGTGCTGCTGGGCACCGGCACGGGTGGGCTGAGCACAGCGGCCAGCTACTCGGCGGGCAGCAACAGCGCGCCTCCGTCGGTGGCCTTGGGCGACCTCAATAAGGACGGGCGGCTCGACGTGGTGTCGGCCAACTACGGCATCAACTCGGCGGGCGTATTGTTGGGTCAGGGCACGGGGAGCTTCCCAGCCACGGCCACTCTCTTCTCGACGGGCAGCAACAGCGCGCCCAACGACGTGGTGGTGGCCGACGTGAACAACGATACTAAACCCGACCTGATTACGGCTAACTTTACCACTGCCAGGGTTGCCGTACTGCTCAACACCAGTGTGCTGGCTTCCCGCTCGGCCCTCACCACCGCCAGCATCCGGCTCTACCCGAACCCGGCCCAGGGCAGCTTTGGGGTGCACATACCGGCCGTGAGTGGGGCCACCCG
>JAYULN010000743.1:0-7373 GCA_043763525.1 Hymenobacter sp. | reverse complement strand
TCACCCAAAACGACCCCGAAAAGCGGGTGCTCGACGCGGCCGGCCAGCCGGTACCCATTGCCCACCGCCCGCCCCGCTGGCAGAAAAGCCAGGCGGCGGTGGCGGGCATCATTCTCGGCCACATTCGGCGGCGGCGGCAGCGCACGGTAATTTCGGCCCTGGGCCACCTCATTGTGCTCTTGCATACCTACCTGCCCAGCCTCGGCGACTGGATTGTGCGCACGACGACGCGCCGGCTGCGGCATTTTTATGAATAAGTGCAAACCGACCTTTCTTTGTAATCCGTACTTCTAATAAACTCCTAATGGAAACCTACTACAACCCCGAAGACCTCAAGAAATTTGGTAACATCGCCGAATTTCAACCCGCTCTGGCCGACAAATTCTTCGCCTACTACGGGTCGGTATTTGCCGAGGGAGCCCTCACGGCGCGCGAAAAGTCATTGATTGCCCTGGCCGTGGCCCACGCGGTGCAGTGTCCGTACTGCATCGATGCTTACACCACTGACACGCTGGAGAAGGGCTGCTCGGAGCCCGAAATGATGGAAGCCGTGCATGTGGCGGCCGCCATTCGGGGCGGGGCCACGCTGGTTCACAGCGTGCAAATGATGAACAAAGCCAAAGACTTATCCATGTAATTGTTACTCCGGTCGGGGCCGTCTGGTCTGGTACCTATTCCTTTATTTGCGCTGCATGAAATCTCTCCAGGCTTCGGGCCACCAGTTGGCCGATTCGGCCTTTCAGCTCACGGTGTTGCGCCAGGAAGTGGCCGAAACGCTGCACCTGCCGCTTTTCCACGAAAAGCTGCGCGGTGCGGGGTTGTTTCCGCTCCGGCCGGTAGCCCCCGCCGTGCTGCAAATCAACGTGGGCAAAATGTGCAACCAGGTGTGCCGGCACTGCCACGTCGATGCCGGCCCCGACCGCAAGGAAATCATGACCCGCGAAACGATGCAGCACTGCCTCGACGCGCTGGCCCAAACCGATATTCAACTGGTGGACCTGACCGGCGGAGCCCCCGAAATGAACCCCGATTTCCGCTGGTTCGTGGAAGAAATCAGTAAGCTGGGCCGTAAAGTGCTGGTGCGGTGCAACCTGACCATCATCGTGGCCAACAAAAAATACTACGACCTGCCCGAGTTTTTTAAGCGCCACGGCGTGGAGGTGGTCAGCTCGCTGCCCTTCTACAGCGCCGACAAAACCGACCGCCAGCGCGGCGACGGCGTGTTTGAGGATTCCGTGCGGGCCCTGAAAATGCTCAACGCCGTGGGGTACGGGCACGAAGGCTCGGGCCTGGTGCTGAACCTGGTATATAACCCGGCCGGGGCCTTCCTGCCCCCCGCCCAAAAAAGCCTGCAGGACCAGTACAAACGGGTGCTGCTGAAGGATTTCGGCATCGTATTCAACGAGCTGTTTGCCATCACCAACCTGCCGGTGAGCCGCTTCCTCGACTACCTCATTGAGTCGGGCAACTACGCCGGCTACATGGAAAAGCTCGTCAACGCCTTCAACCCCGTGGCGGCGGCGGGCGTGATGTGCCGCAACACCATTTCGGTGGGATGGGACGGCGGCCTCTACGATTGCGACTTCAACCAAATGCTCGACCTGTACGTGGCCAGCCCCGTGCGGCACATCCGCGATTTCGACGCGGCCGCCCTTAGCCAGCGCACCATCGTCGTGAACCAGCACTGCTACGGCTGCACCGCCGGCGCGGGGTCGAGCTGCGGTGGGGCCACAGCCTAAGTAGCTGTATGCGTGAGCGGTAGATTTGCTGGCGCGTGCAGCTGCTCAGCGCCACAAATATTCTTGGCGTTGATTGAGGAGCGTGGCCCGGTATACGCACCGAAAGCCTACAAAAGGCTCGGGCCCACAATAGCGGCCTTTGATGCTGACGGTACAAGCTAAAAGTGAGTCGCGCTAGGTTACTGCATAAAAGCAATATCGCACGCACAGCGAAACCCAATGGTAGGAGCTGGACCGCTGTACTTGCCCCGACTGGCGATGGTGCAGGCTTCGAGCGGGTCGCGGTAGCTGCCGCCCTTGGTGATGCCTTTTTCCTGGACAAACTCGGCTACGTTGCCAATCATATGGTAAAGGCCGAAGGCGTTGGGAATGGTGCTATAAGTGTAGTCCGGAGTTGGGGAGCGCAGGAAGTAAGGCAATTCGCGCTGACAGTTGAACCAGATGAGCGTGGTATTGGCCGCATCGAATTGGGCAATGTCGCGGGCTATCTTCTCAACCGGAACCTCGGTGCGGGCCCGTTTTTGCAGGTAGGCTGCGGCGGTAGGGTTCACGTATACCCGCCGCGAGGTGCAGGGCGTGCCATACTCCCGGCTGATGAAGTTGCCGGCGGCAGCTTCCCATTCTTGCTCGGTGGGCAGGCGGTAAGTGAAGCGCTGGTGTTTAGCTTGAGGAGTATGGCCGCTGTTGTACCGTTCGGTTACGACGTGGCTACGCCACCGACAAAATCCAACGGCCTGCTCGTAGGAAATGCCCACAACAGGAAAGTGCTGGTAGAAAGGGTTGGTAAAATAATTCGCCACTGGCTGAGCCGCAGAGTTGGGCAGGAATGTTTGATATACTGCCGCAGCCGAGTCGGTATGCACGCAGTTTAAAAAATGCTGCCACTCTTTATTGGAAATTTCAGCCTCATCTATTTCTATGTTTTTACTGGCAATGAATAAGGTGCCGGGGCCACTTACCAAGCGTTGGGATTTGTCGATTTTGGGCAAAGTAGGGAGCCGCCGAAAAGCCTGTTCCGCTGTATCGGGGCAGGTTTCAAATTGAAAAGTGCGAGTTTCGTTGAAGCCTAAAGGGTAGGTTTCGAAGGCGAACGGACGGTCGAGATACCGTTTGGTAGGGGATAGCGGCAACGCCGAAGTCGAACTATAAACTGCGGACCAGCTGCTATTCGAGCATAGAGAATTAACCTTTGTCAATGAGCTACACGCTCCAACCACGGCGAATAAAAGACAAGCTGAAACCCACTTTGTGAGTACGTACATGGTAGGCTAACGGCTTTTTAGTAATGGCTAAGATTAACTCAATATCCGCAGCGAATCGGCGTGAATGAGCTGCGAAGCCTGATGCCGACCTTCACGCGGCCCGTTTTCCAGGTTGAGTACGCCGCGGGGGCAGGCGGTGCTGCACATGCCGCAGCCCACGCACGAGGCCCGCACGATGGGCGCGCCGCGCTGGGCGTATTGCTGCACATCGATGCCCATTTCGCACACGTTGGAGCAGTTGCCGCACGAGATGCACTGCGCCCCGTTGGTGCTGATGCGGAAGCGGGAGAAATGCTTTTGCAGCAGGCCCAGGTAGGCGGCCATGGGGCAGCCGAAGCGGCACCACACCCGCGCCCCCATCAGGGGGTAAAAACCCACCCCAATTACCCCCGAAAATACCGAGCCGATGGCGAAGCCGTACCACTTGGCGGCCACCGTGCCGACCTGGCCGAGCAGGCTGCCGTGCAGGGCAAAGTTGGCCCACAGCAGCGCCGTAATGGCCATTATCAGCCCCAGCACGGCGTAGATGATGCGGACTTCCCAGCGCCAGGCGGCCCGGCTTTTGTCGGCGAGCTGGCGGTAGGGGTCGCCGGCCGTTTCGGCCAGGCCGCCGCAGCCGCACACCCACGAGCAGTACCAGCGCTTGCCGTAGAAATAGGTGAGCACCGGCGTGGCCAGCAGCGACATGGCCGCCCCCCAAAACACCATGAACACGCCCAGGCCGCCATTTTGCAGCAGCGAAGTAACGGTGCCGGGAAACAGGTAATCGTATTTCAGCGGCCAGAAATAGGTGAAGTAAAACTCGGGTTTCTGAAAAAATTGCAGCAGCCCCGGCAGTAGAAATGCAATGCCCGTCTGGAAAAACATGACCGAGGCCGTGCGAATAAGCTGGTACCGCGAATGCCGGTATTTCCAGAGGGCGCGGGTGCCCATCAGCAGAATGGCCAGCGTATAAAAAGTGCCGTAGAGAAACCATTGGTCGGCCGGCTTGGCCCGCAGCCACTGGCTGAAGCCATCGAGAGCGTGAACCAGGTTGTTGAGCGGGCCAAAGTGGCCGTGGCCGTCGTCGGCGCTGTACCAGTACAGCACTACGTAGAAACCCGTGAGCACCAGCCCCGTAACCCAGGCCACGGCCCCGCGTGCGGTGCTGGCCCGCAGCCACAGGTTATTCTGCTGCACGCCAGCCGGGTGGTGGCCGTATTTCAGCCAGCTCCAGGCCAGCGTGCCGGCGCTAACCAGGCCCAGCGCCAGGTAAAACCAGGTGTGCTGGCGGGCGGGGTCGCCATCGGCCAGGGCCAGGAGCAGGGCTAGCAGGCCGCCGGCCACCACGGCCAGGGCAAGCTTTTCGGCGGGCGGGGCGGCGGGCAGGGGCGGGGTGGAAATCATCGGGGTTAATGAAAAATGAAGAGTGGAGAGTTGAGAATGAAGAAGGAGTTGCCAGTGGGACAATTCCTCATTCCCCATTCCTCATTGATTAGTGATGGTGCGGCTCATCGGGCTTGCCAAACAGGTTTATTAGTGTGCCGATGACATAAAATGCTGCCCAGCAAACGTATAACCAGTTGAAGCCGGCGGGCGTGTGCCCCACGAAGAAGTGCAGAATAAGATGTGCGCCCGCGCTCATCAGCAAGCCGGTGAGGGCGATGAACTGAAAGCTGTTGAGGGCCGAAGGGCGGTATAGTTTAGAAAAATCCACGGGGAGAGGAGGGAGGGAATTAAAAATTGAGGATTAAAAAGGAGGCTGTTTTGGCTGTGTCATGCTTCGCCTGTCATGCTGAGCCTGCGAAGCATCCTATCACGCCATAACGAGTCGTCCAGCGGTGAGAGGATGCTTGGCAGGCTCAGCATGACAGATGAAGCATGACGTATTCTAAAACAACCTCATTTTTCATTTTTAATGAAAGAAAACAGCCCTTTCCGTTGCTTCAGCGCCACGGGCTGCTGGGGAAACTGCTGGTTGAAGGCAGCCACGATGGCCGTTTCGTGCTGCGGAAAAAACTCGGGGTCAAAATTAGCCGCGCCCAGATGGGCTATCACCGTGGCCAGGGGTGTGTCGGACCGAATCCACGGCTCGCACACGGCCTGGCGCAAGCGCAGGCCCAGGGCATTGAAGCCCACCACGGCGTGCGGGGCGGCGGCCCGGAAGTAGATACGCAACGCCGCCCGGCTGGTAGGGTGTTCCCAATAAAAGCTGTCGAGGCCGGGCGTGGGCTCGGCCGGGGCGTGGCCGTAGGTCTGGTATTCGAGGTTGAAGAACTTGGCCGAATTGAACCAGATGCCGCGCCGGTAGGGCGTGGGCTGCCCGCCAATGGTGTGGGCCACGGTCTCGCCCTGCATCCGGCCGGTGTACCACAGCTGCTCGATGGCCACTTCGCCGGCCCCCGGCTGGCGGTGCTGGGCGCAGTCGCCGGCCGCGTACACGTTGGCAAGGTTAGTGCGCAGATAATCATCGACTAAAATGCCCCGGTCTGTTTCGATGGTTGAGGTGCGGACGAGCGCCAGATTGGGCGTAACGCCGGTGGCGAGGCCCACCCACTGGCAGGCAATTTCCTCGCCGGCGGTGGTTACCACGGCGCGCACCCGGCCGTGGGCATCGCCCAGAATTTCGCGCAGCTCGGTGTTGTAGCGCACCGGCACGCGGTTCTCCTGAAACTGGCGGTCTACCAGGTTGGCCTCTTCGGGGGGCAGTACGGCACCCCAGTAGCGGACATCGCGCACCAGCACCAGCGGCTCGATGCCCCGGGTGTGCAGCATCTCAGCCAGCTCGACGCCGATGAGGCCGCCGCCCACCACCACGCCCCGGCTGATGCCGTGGGTGTCGCGGGCCATGGCCGCCAGGTCGGGCAAATTGTAGAGGCCCTGCACGCCGGCCAGGTGCTGGCCGGGCCAGTCGTAGAGCCGGCTTTCGGAGCCGGTGGCCAGCAGCAGCTGGTCGTAGGCGAGGGTGGTGCCGTCGTCGAGCGTGACGAGGTTTTCGGCCGGGTTCAGGGCCGTGGCGGTGGCGTGGACCAGGCCCAGCCGGTTTTCCTCCCAGAACCAGTCCTCGTACGGCTTGATGTCGCGCAGGCGCAGGTGGCCCATGTACACGTACATTAGCGCGGTGCGGGAGTAGTGGTGCGGGCTTTCCGCCGAGACGAGGGTGATGCGGGCCTCGGGCCGGAGCCGGCGCACGGCCAGCGCGCACGTCACACCCGTGATGCCATTGCCGATAATTACCAGGTGCATGGGTAAGGAATAGAGAGGCGAATCGTCAAATGTAGGCGGGGCGGCGGTACATAGCTATTGCTGCCGAAGTTACGTTTGTGTTTTGTGGATGGACTGCATCCGCCGCTATCCTTACAGCCGAAATCGTTTTTTTTCTTTATTCCTGCTCCTTCGCTCATACTTTTGAATAAAAATTGGGGTTGTTTGATAGCCCGGGGTCCTCTCAGAAAACGGAAAAAATAGCACGTTGAGGCCTGGAAAGGGGCCGTAGGCTGAAATTTGCCAGGTGCGCGTTTCGTGCGCCAGGAATAGTCCCCGGTCAGGTTGATGTGCTCCCAGCCTAACGGCGATAAGTAGGGCAACAGCGCTTCGTCTACGGGCTGGCCGTGGGTCCGTAGGGCCTGCACCGCACGTTGGAGGTACACGGCGTTCCACAACACGATGGCGGCCGTGAGCAGATTCAGGCCACTGGCGCGGTAGCGCTGCTGTTCGAAGCCCCGGTCTCGGATTTCGCCCAGCTGGTGGAAGAAGACGGCACTGGCAAGCGCGTTGCACGCTTCGCCCTTGTTGAGCCCTACCTGCCCGCAGCGGCGCAAGTCAACGCTTTGTATCCAGCCCAGGATGAACAGGCTGCGCTCGATGCGGTCCAGTTCGCGCAGGGCCACGGCCAGCCCATTCTGGCGTGGGTAGCTGCCGAGCTTGCGCAGCATGAGTGACGCGGTCACGGTAACCCTGCTTGATGGAGGTGGCTAGTGGTTGAAAAACATTATTGGGTCGGATAAAATTTCGCTGGTTTGATGTGGGCATCGGTTGTTTTGAATTGCCAGTTGCGCGGCTTAGAGCCTATCCGAATAGGGCATCATGCCGAGCGCAGCGCAGCATTTTTACCGCAGCAGTAATGAATGAAATAGTATTAAGTAATAAGTAGTCGGATATAAGTATTCGGTAGTAAGACCCAATGTTAAATCTTGATTGACAGCACTTTGATATCTGACTACTGACTACTTAATACTGGCTACCTACTTAGTAGCTAATAAATAATCGTCAGTTTCGGTTGCTAAGGTACCTTTGAGGTGGTCGGGTAAAATAGGAGAGAATTGGGTGCTAGCTTCCCGAACTCATGGAAAAAGCCCCTCCGACAAAACGGCCGCGCTATGATGCGGCCTTC
>JAYULN010000742.1:0-7395 GCA_043763525.1 Hymenobacter sp. | reverse complement strand
TGGCCGTGAGCTTCTTCAACAACAGCTTCCCCGGCGACGACCAGCCGGTGCGCAACGAGATGGAACGCCTGCTGCGCGAGGTGCGCGACCGGCTGTAGGGCCCTGCTCTACCCCACATCCCGCAAATTTGCTTCTACCTGGTATTCAACCCCCGATGGTTTCAGCAGAGCGAAATGCTGCGTGCCACACGCAATTTTCAAGGTTTCCTTGCCGCGCAGGGTTTGCTGGTCGATTGGTGCGGCTTGCCCAGCGGTGCCTTTGGTTTCTACTACGAAATAAATTTGTTGGTCGCCCTTGAGCACGATGGCCCAGTCGGGGCGGTATTTGCCCAGCGGCGTGGGAATGAGGAAACCCCGCGGGAGCTTGAAGTAGAACTGCACTTTTTCGGCCGTATCGCAGCTCGCGGCAAAGCTTTTTTCGGTGTCGCTGTCCACCGGCACGTAGTTGTAGAGCGTCCGCTCGGGGTTTTGGACCGGGTAGAGGTTGCTTTTGTACTGCTCCACCTCATCTTCGGCAAAGAGCTGCATTTCGTAATCGTCGCCGGCAATTTGCTCGTACTTGATGCCGGCTACCTGTAGGTGGTTGAGGGTGCGGCGAATGGCTCCGACCACGTTGTCCAGAAACATTTGCGGGTTGATAAGTAGCTCGGCGTGGCGGCCCGAGCGTTTCAGAATATGAAAAATGGTGGGGCGCGTCACATCCACCCGGCTTTGGAGGTAGCCGTACACGTCGGGAATAGGGTAGGTGGCTGCACCCACCGTTACCTGGGCTTCGGCGGTTACCATGCCCGAAATGCCTTCTTCGGTGTAGCTGAGGCGGCCTTTGCGGGCTTGCAGCTGCGGGCGGGTTGTGGCGGGTGTTTTGGCGCGGTCCTGTAGTTCGGCCACGGCCCCGGCAATGAGGTCTTCAGTTTGGTAATGTACTTGGTAGCGGGTGCGGTGTTTGATGCGGTTCCAGATTTCGAAAAAGGCGGGGTGGTTTTCCGGCGTTAGCTCTTTGGTTAGGCGCAGGGTGCGGCGCTCGCGGGCATCGCGGGTGCGGTTGGTGAACTCGACACCGGTTTCTTCCTGAATTTCGCGCTGCAAAGCGGCCGAAAAATCCTCGTAGCTTTCATTGGCGATGACCGTCAGCAGGTTCAGCGACTTGTCCTGCACCCGCCGGCCGGTAGCATCTACCGGCAGGCGCAGGCCGCGCCCGATTTCCTGGCGCTTCTTCACGTCGCTCTGCGTCTCGTTCAGGGTGCATATTTGGAACACGTTGGGGTTGTCCCAGCCCTCGCGCAGTGCCGAGTGCGAGAAGATAAATTGCAGCGGCTCGTCCTGGCTTAGAAGGCGCTCCTTGTCGCGCATTATCAAGGCGTACGTGTCGCGGTCGAGGGCCGTGTCGCCGCGGGTATCCTTGCCTACCGGATTGGCTCGGTCCTGCGAAAAATACCCGTCGTGTACCTCCGCCGCCGCGAAGGGAATCAGCCCGGCATTCTCTTTTTGGGCCGCGTACTCGGCGAAAATTTCCTCAAACCACTGCGCGAATATTCCCGGCTGGCGCTGCTTGGTTTCGGCATCGTAGCGGCGGTAGCTGGCCACCTTGTCCACGAACACAAGCGAGAGCACCTTGAGGCCCTTGGGTTTCAGCCGCCGTACTTTCTCAAAATGCCATTTTACGGTGCGCTCCAACTGGTAGCGCAGCACCGCTTCGGTGAGGCCGCCCACATCCTGGCCCGCCGCCACGCGCAGGTTACCGGAGAAGGTCACACTTTGCTGGTCGGGGTCGATTTCGTTCACGATGAAGCCCACGCGGTAAATTTCGCGCTCGTTGCTCAGCGCGTACAGGTCGCTGCCCAGGCTCACGGTTACGTTTTTGGCCCGCACGCCGCCCTTCTCGTTGCTGTAGATACTGAGCTTGGCCTTGAGCGTTTTTTTGGCTTTTTCTACGGCTTTCACCCGCACGAAAGCGGCGTTGTAGTTGCCGTCGGCCGTGATGCCGTCCACCTCAATCTGCTTCACCAGGCCCAGGTCGTAGGCCTGCACCGGATTGAGGGAATACACGAGGTTATACAGGTTTTTGTGGGTGGCCGAGTAGCGGAGCGTAGCCAGTGGGCGCAACTCGGCCAGCGCAGCTTTGCGAGCATCCGTTTCCAGGTTTTGGGGCTCATCCACGATGACGATGGGCCGCGTGGCCTGGAGATATTGAATCGGCCGCACGCCCGTTTCGCGTGCCTTGTTGATGATGTTGGTATCCTTGGTAAAGGAGTCGATGTTGATGACCAGAATTTGCAGCGCGTCGCTCACGGCAAAATTGCGTAGCGCCGTCAGCCGGCTGCTGTCGTACACTTCAAAATGCACCGGCGGGTAGCCGAAAAGCGCCTGCAAATGGTCGTGCGTGATGGCCAGCGATTTCCATACGCCCTCCCGGATGGCCACGCTGGGCACCACAATCACGAACTTGCGGAAGCCATACGTTTGGTTGAGCTGATAAATCGTGCGCAGATACACGTAGGTTTTGCCAGTGCCGGTTTCCATTTCCACCGTGAGGTTGAGTAAGAGGCTGGCGGTGTCGGTTTCGCCGTCGGCGTTCCGAAACTCGCAGGGTGCCAAGGTATCCGACAGGGGCAGACGCTGCCCCGCCTGGACCAGGCGAATGTTTTCGAGCAATTGGCTGTCGGCCAGCACCAGTCGGTTGGCAATGCCGGTTTCGGTGAAGGCCAGCGAGCCCTCGCCCCCGGCAGCGCTCACCGACACTTCCATGGGCGCTTTGCTCAGCGGTTGGCCCTCAAAAGCGGCAATCATGGCTTGCACGGCCGCTTTCTGGTAGTCCTGCTCAGCGTCAAATTGAAGTTTCATAGTGCAGCAGGGTGCAACCCCGCACCCAAATGGTCAAAAAAATGCCCTTAAGTAGGTAGCCAGTATTAAGTAGTCAGTAGTCGGACATCAACCTGCTGTCAATCAAGATTTAACATTGGGTCTTACTACCGAATACTTATGTCCGACTACTTAAATCAATTGCAGCGCCACGCCCGCGTCGGCCAGCTGCAAGCGGGCGTTGCTTACCTGCTCGTCCGGGTTGTCGCCGGTGAAGAGGCGGCCGGGTACCACCAGCCGTTGCGGGCGGGCCGCCACGGCCGCGGCCACGATTTCCGGATTGATGCCGGCCAGGGCCAGCCACACCAGGCCGCCGGCCACGTCATGGACTTCCACGCCTGCCACCTCAAACCGGGCCACGGGCACCGAAAGCGGCAGTACGTCGGGGCCGCCCGCCATTTTCAGCAGCAGCTCCGTGAGCATAGCGCGGCCATCGTCGCCCGCGTCGCTGCCGTCGCGCAGCGGCTCCTGAAACAGCTCCAGCTGGGCCAGCAGGTCGGGCGCGGCCGTTACATCAGGCCGCCAGGCCCGGAAGTTGGAGTAGTCGAGCCGGTAGGCGCGAAAGCCGAAGTCGGGCACATAATTATCAGTGCCCAGCGACAGGGTTGCGGCGGGTTGCGGCTGCTGCAAAAGCTGCCCGGCTTTCGTCAGGCGCTGCCGGGTAATTTCAGCAATGCTGGCAAACTTGAGGCGCGGGTTTTCCACCTTCTCGGCCATCTGCACGAGGATGAACCGGCGATTTTCCCTGTTTTCCTCATTCAGCCGGTACACGGCCTGGCCGGTGGTGCCGCTGCCCGCAAAAAAATCAAGCACCACGTCGCCATCTACGGTCGTGATGTTGAGCAAATGTTTAATCAGGTCCGACGGTTTGGAATGCACGAACACCTTCGGCCCCAGCATGGCGGCCAGCTCAGCGGTGCCGTCCTCGTTCAGGCCGTGCTCGCTCCACCACGAGTCGGCCTTGAGCCGGTTGCTCTTGCGGTCTTTGAGGAAAGACTTCTGAATGGGAGCCGTGAGGCCCTTTTTGCCGAAAATAATCCGTCCATCCGCGATGCGGGCCTTCACTTCGGTTTCATTGAAAACCCAGTACCGGCCTTCTGGCGGGTAGTATTCAACACCGGTCTGCTCGTTCAGAATCGGGAAATACGGCCCTTCGTGGTTGGCCGATAAGTCGGAGGTTGTCCAGGAGCCGCGCTTGTCCTTATCAGGGTTTTTATAGGTTTTCTTAACGTATTCCGCCGTCATCGGGAAACCCAGCAAAGAGTCCTGCTTGTCGAGCCGGCGCTTGGCGTAGCACAGAATGTAGTCATGCACCGGCGGGATGTCGCCGACATTGTTGCCATTCGTTTTCTTCTTCCAGATGATGGTGCCCACGAAATTCTCCTCCCCGAACACCTCGTTCATCAGCATCCGCAGGTTATGCACCTCGTTGTCGTCGATGGATACGAAAATCACGCCGTCCTCGCGCAGCAGGTTGCGGCTCAGGTACAGGCGGGGCCACATCATGCTCAGCCAGGCCGAGTGGTACTGGCCGCTCTCGCGGGTATTTTTCTTCCAGAGGTCCTGCTTGTTGAGAAAGCCGTTTTCGTCGCGCTGGCCGATGGCTTTTTCGTAGTCCTCGCGGCGCTCGCCGTAGTTGTCTGGGTACACGAAGGCATCGGAGCCGGTATTGTAGGGCGGGTCGATGTATACCATCTTCACCTTGCCGAAGTAGCCGCGCTGGAGCACGCGCAGTACTTCCAGGTTCTCGCCTTCGATGAAAACGTGGCCGGTGGTGTCCCAATCCACCGAGTGGGCGGCATCGGGCAGGAGGGTGGCGGTAGTGGGGCGCTGCACTTCGCGGCGGGCGGCGCTTTTGCCGGCCCAGCGCAGCTCGTAGTGGTCGGGGCCGTCGGGGACCAGGGCATCGGCTGCGCCCAGGACGGCCCGCAGGCGGTCGAAATCAACGCGCCCTTCGCTCACTACATCGGGGAAGAGCTGGTGGAGCCGGGCAATGTTTTCGGGGGTGATGTCGAGACTGCGGCCGTCCATGAAGTAAAGCTGATGAGGTATAATTGATGCAAAAATGCCTCATAAAATCTCTTTTTCAGCACGAATATGGAAAATAACTGAGAATCAGGAGCGGACACAATCTTGCCAATTTTGTCTCATTCTAGCTCGAACTGATATGGCCCAGCAACATCGCGGAGAAGTAGTGGCGGCGGCGGTGCGCAAAAGCGGGGTCAAGCTCAGCCAGCTGTTTCCGGCGCTCGGCATCAGCCGGCCCACGCTCTATCGTCGTTTCGAAGACCCGCACCTGAGCTTCGACTTCATCAAGCAGGTCGGCGAGGTCATTCACCACGACTTCGGCCAGGATTTCCGGGAGCTTTCCATCACGGCGGCCCTGGAGCCCATCGCGCCTTATCAGCTCGAAAGCCTGGAAGACTGTAAGAACAAGCTGCTGCACGTATACTCGCTGTATGCCGACATGGTGCAGCGCTACAACGCGCTGCTGGCCGAGCGAGCCCGCTGAAGTCGGCCCGCGCAATTTTCCTTAGAAGTCTGGTTGAATTAATTGCTCAGCTGCTAAAACGCGGTAGAGACGCGATAATGCGCGTCTCGTCGTTACTGATGTTGTTTGGTTTTGCGCGGTTTTGCGCGGTTTCGGTTGTCAACGACAAGACGCACAATATTGCGACTCTATACTACACCGTTCTGGCTAACTCAAATAGCCTCCAAGCGATAAGTTCTTCCTCAGAAGCAGTTGAACCCAGATTGTAGAGTTTATATCCCAGATTTTTTGACCCTAATTAGGACGCTCTTTGCGGTCTGAGCTCTGAGTTCCACCTTCAACAGCTTCTTGCCCGGCTAAAGGCAAGGGAATTTCTGGGCAGTAATCTCAAGGCATCGCAGCGGCTGGCACTACCCGCCAGCGTGTGCCGCGGCCTGCCTAGTACAGCACCCGGAACTTGATGGTGTGCTCCACCGCCCGCAGGGCCTGAATGACGTGCTGGTCATATTCCTTGTCGATGTCCGTAATCACGTAGCCGATGTGCTCGTTGGTTTTCAGGTACTGGCCCAGGATGTTGACCTGGTGGGCGGCCAGCACGTTGTTGATGTTGGCCAGCACGCCGGGCACGTTGGCATGAATGTGAATGAGGCGGTGCGCCTGCTGGGTGGGCAGCTGAATATTGGGGAAATTGACCGACTGCTGGGTGTTGCCGGTGTTGACGTAGGCCATGAGGCGCTCGGGCACGAACTCGGCAATGTTGCGCTGGGCCTCGGCCGTGCTGCCGCCAATGTGGGGCGTGAGCAGCACGTTGGGCAGGCCGCGCAGTTCGCTCTCGAAGCTCTCGTGGTTGGTTTTGGGCTCGTGGGGGAACACGTCCACGGCCGCGCCGCCGAGGTGGCCGCTGCGCAGGGCGGCGGCCAGGGCCGGCACGTCCACCACGTGGCCGCGGGCATTGTTGAGGAACAGGGCACCGGGCTTCATCAGGGCAAATTCCTTCGCGCCGAGGTAGTGCTCGTTTTCGGGCCGGCCGTCGATGTGCAGGGTCACGACGTCGGCCTGGGCCAGCAATTCTTCCAGCGTGCGGCACTTCACGGCGTTGCCGAGCTGGAGTTTTTCGGCCACGTCGAAGTACACCACTTTCATGCCCACGGCCTCGGCCACCACCGACAGTTGCGAGCCGATATTGCCGTAGCCCACAATGCCGAGGGTTTTGCCCCGAATCTCGAACGAGCCGTGGGCCGATTTGTCCCACTCGCCCCGGTGCATCTTGGGGTTCTTTTCGGGAATGCGGCGGGCCAGCACGATGATTTCGCCCAGGGCCAGCTCCACCACCGAGCGGGTGTTGGAGAAGGGCGCATTGAACACGGCCACGCCCTTTTTCATGGCGGCGGCCAGGGCAATCTGGTTGGTGCCGATGCAGAACGCGCCGATGCCGATGAGGCGGTTGGCGGCCTCGAGCACGCGCTGAGTCACCTGTGTTTTGGAGCGGATGCCGAGCAGGCTCACGCCCTCGATGCGGGCAATGAGCTCGTCCTCGTCGAGGCCGCCCTTCACTTCCTCCACCTGGTAGCCTTCCTGGCGGAAAAGCTCGGCGGCGCGGGCATCCGGATTTTCCAGCAGCAGCACCTTGATGCGGTTTTTGGGGTATGATAAAGTCATGGGAAGTCTTAGTTGGTACAAAAACTCATCGAAGGTGGGCAGCACTTCGTCGGCGTGGGCCACCACGCTGGGGCGGCTCACGTTCTCGGTGTAGGCGTAGAAGCGGTGGGCCAGCCCGGCTTCGCGAATCTGGTAGTCGGTGTAGCCATCGCCGAGCACGTACACCGGCCCGTCCAAATCGAGCAGCACCAGCTGGCGAATTTTGCCGCCGTCGCGGCTCAGCACGTTCGTGGGGTCGCAGCCGGTGATGTTGCCGGCCGCGTCAAAGGTGAAGGTGTTGGCCAGCACGTGGCTGGCCGGAATGCCAAATTCGGCCACCACCGGCTCAATGAACTCCCGAAAGCCGCTGCTCACCACGTAAATCCTATCCGCGAAGCGCCGGAAGAA
>JAYULN010000741.1:0-1098 GCA_043763525.1 Hymenobacter sp. | reverse complement strand
GCCTGAACCAATATTGAATCCTTTGCTAGGCCACCTGATGAGATACGATTCTCCTTTGTCGTTCAAGTCAGGAGATTCATCCGACATATCTAAACCGTCATCTTTTTCCAACTCAAAATAGACGTCATAGTTGAGACAGGAAATCAGTACTGTTTTCCGTATTAATCCATCGTAAAGCCAGTAACCGCGCTTTACTTCAACTTCTTTAAATGTGGATTGAGACGAAATATAAACTTATATCGTCGAGAAATCAAACGAATTCTCGAGGAAAGCCGTCGTGAAATTCCCTGCGCGGAACTGCTCATTATCCATCAGCGCGAGGTGGAAGGGGATAGTCGTTTTCACGCCTTCCACCACGAACTCGCTGAGGGCGCGCTTCATTTTTACGATGCACTCCTCGCGGGTTTGGGCTACGGTGATGAGCTTGGCAATCATCGAGTCGTAGTTGGGCGGAATGGTGTAGCCCGCGTACACGTGCGTGTCTACCCGCACGCCGTGGCCACCGGGAATATGCAGGGTGGTGATTTTACCGGGGGCCGGGCGGAAGCCGTTGCGCGGGTCTTCGGCGTTGATGCGACACTCCATCGCGTGCATCTTCGGGAAGTAGTTTTTGCCCGAAATCGGGATGCCCGCCGCCACCTTGATTTGCTCCTTGATGAGGTCGTAGTTGATGATTTCCTCCGTTACCGGGTGCTCTACCTGGATGCGGGTGTTCATCTCCATGAAGTAGAAATCCCGGTTTTTATCCACCAGAAACTCAATCGTGCCTACGCCTTCGTAGCCAATGGCCGAAGCGCCGGCAATGGCCGCCTTACCCATTTTCTCGCGCAACGCGTCCGTCATGAAGGGCGAAGGGGCTTCCTCCACCAATTTCTGATGGCGGCGCTGAATGCTGCAATCACGCTCTGAAAGGTGGCAGACGTGGCCAAACTGGTCGCCCACCAGCTGCACCTCGATGTGGCGGGGCTCCACCACAAATTTCTCCAGGTACATGCCGTCATTACCGAAGGCCGCTTTCGATTCCGTGCGGGCATCATCCCAGGCTTTCTGGAACTCGTCGTCAGAATGAATGATGCGCATGCCGCGCCCGCCACCGCC
>JAYULN010000740.1:0-1098 GCA_043763525.1 Hymenobacter sp. | reverse complement strand
AATTGTTAACTGACCTAAATGGGACGCGCATTCGAATTTCGCAAAGGCCGCAAAATGAAGCGGTGGGACAAGATGTCGAAAGACTTCACCCGCATCGGTAAGGAAATTGTGATGGCCGTGAAGGAAAACGGCCCCAACCCCGATACCAACGCCCGCCTGCGCGCCGCCATGCAAAACGCCAAAGGCGTGAACATGCCCAAAGACCGGGTCGAAGCCGCCATCAAGCGCGCTAGCAGCAAGGAAGAAAAGGACTACACCGAAGTTGTCTACGAAGGCTACCTGCCCCACGGCGTGGCCGTGGTCATCGAAACCGCCACCGACAACCCCACCCGCACCGTGAGCAACGTGCGGCTCATCTTCAACCGCAACGACGGCACCCTGGGCACCGCCGGCAGCAGCGACTACACCTTCACCCGCAAGGGCGTGTTCAAGCTCGCCGCCGAAGGCCTCGACCGCGACGAGATGGAGCTGGAGCTCATCGACTTCGGGGCCGAAGACGTGTACGAAACCACCGAGGAGGACGAGCACGGTGCCGAGCACAAGTACATCGTGGTCGAAACCGCCTTCACCGACTTCGGCCAGATGCAGAAAGCCCTCGAAGCCCAGGGCCGCCACGTCGTGAGCGTGAACCTCCAGCGCGTGCCCAACACCACCGTTTCGCTCAACGACGAGCAACTGGAAGAGGTGATGACCATCATCGAGAAGTTCGAGGACGACGAGGACGTGCAGGCCGTGTACCACACCCTGGGCTAAGACCGACGGCATCGCCAACCCAAAAAACGTCATGCTGAGCGCAGCCGAAGCATCTCGCGTGTGGTAGTAATCCAATCGTAAGAAAAGAGTTACTGCTGCACGCGAGATGCTTCGGCTACGCTCAGCATGACGTTCTTTTTTTTATTCGTCCCGCTCCGTCCTGCCATGCCGTCTGCCGCTCCTCCCCTGGCCTACCGCCCCGGCCTCGATGCCGTTCGTTCGGTAGCCATCCTGCTGGTCGTCGTGGGGCACTGGACGCAGCCGCGCTTCCCCATCAGCCTCATGGGCAGCATGACGTTTTTCGTGCTCAGCGGCTATTTCATTTCTGGCATCGTCTGGAAGCAG
>JAYULN010000739.1:0-1098 GCA_043763525.1 Hymenobacter sp. | reverse complement strand
GGTGGGGCCAGCCTTCGGGGTCGGCCAGCAGCAGGTCGAGGGCGTAGCCGAGGGCCAGCGGCGCGGCTACGCGGGTAAATCGGTCCATTCGCGCAGGGCATTGATGAGCAATTGGTTGTGGGCCGGGGGCCGGGTACATAGTCGGAAGTGAGCCGGCGTGAGGCCCCGAAAGTTGGCCGCGTCCCGGATAAGCAGGCCGTGCCGGGCCAGCAGCCAGCTTTTTAGCGCGGCCGCCGTGCCGTGCCGCAACGCGCCCACAAAGTAGTGGGTGTGGCTGGGCAGAATGGCCAACGAGTCGTTGGCGGCCAGCCGCGTGGCAAAAGTGGCGCGGTCGGCCAGCAGCTGTGCGGTCGGCGGCTGCACGGCCGCGAAGTGCTCGAAGATAAAATGGCCCGCCGCCGCCGCCAGGGCATTCACCGTCCACGGGGCTTTCTCGTGGGTGAGCCGGGCAATGAGGCTTGCCGAGGCCAGCACGTACCCCAGCCGCAGGCCCGGAATGGCGTAGGCCTTGGTCATCGAGCGCAGGATGAGCAGATTGTCGAACCGGGCGAGCAGCGGCCGGGCCGTGCCCACGCTGGCCGTGAATTCGATAAACGCCTCGTCGAGCACGAACACGGTGTGCGGGTTACGCGCCAGCAGCGCGGCCAGGGCCGGCTCGGTGAGCACGCTGCCGGTGGGGTTGTTGGGGTTGCAGACGAACACCACATCCGCCGCCAGCGGCCGGTCCGCCGCCAGCAGCTCCCACGCCAAAAAGCTGAGCTGGTGGCCGTGCCGCCGGGCCGCGTCCTCGTATTCGGCAAAGGCGGGCGTGACGACGGTGGTGCGTTTGCCGGCCCAGGCCTGGGCGATTAGGTAAATGCTTTCGGTGGTGCCGCTGCTCATCAGCACCTGGCCGGGGGGCAGGCCGTGGTGGGCGGCGGCCCGGGCGGCGAGGCTTTCGGCCAGCACCTCGGGGTAGCGGTTCACGGTGCGCCATTGGCCGAACACGTAGTCCTTCAGGCCCGCCGGCTCGCCGCCGTACCACACGTTGGTGCTGAAATCGGCCACGAGGGCGTGGGGGTGGCGGTAGGCGTCGTCGCCGTGTCCGTGGAGCATGAG
>JAYULN010000738.1:0-7409 GCA_043763525.1 Hymenobacter sp. | reverse complement strand
CGGGGCCCTGCGCGGCATGGCCGCCCGCCCCGAGCGCACCAAAATATTGGCCACCGCCCCCTTCCCCGTACTGATGGTGGCCGGCAAGCACGACGTGGCCGTGCATTTCGAGGATGCCGTGCGCCAGGCCGCCCTGCCGCCAGTGGGCGCGGCCCTGTTTCTGGAAGGCAGCGGCCACCAGGCGTATCTGGAGCAGTCCGAGCCCACGCGCCGGGCCGTGCTGGCGCTGGCAGCGGCCGTGTTTGGAACATGAGTGGAACAGATTTCCTTTGGATAAAAAGAAAAAAGCGCTGGTTTAACCAGCGCTTTTTTCTTTTTATCCAAAGGAAAGTAACTTACTTGAGCGGCACCATTCGGGCGCGTAAGGCAGCGGGTACTTGGTCGATGGAAACAATTTGCAGGTCGTTGGGCGAGGCCTTTGGGAAGTTCAGCGCTTCAACTTTGGTCAAGGCCACTTGAACATCTTTCTGGGCGATGCGGTACATCGCCCCCGAAGCGGGGTCTACGATGAGCATCCCGATGGCTCCGCCAAAAACGAGGTTGCCAAAGTACCAACCATTCACGTCGGCCTCCAACGTAGAGGTTTTAGTGCCGTAGCCCGGTAGCGTAAATTCCAACTTATACTTCGCACGCTTGAAAAAGCTCGAGCCCGATTTCAGCATAACGGCTGCTGGCGTGGTGCCGGTGTACACCGATTCGCCCTTGCGGTTAGTAATCGTAACAGAAGCTCCAACTGGCGAGCTGCTAATGGCGACGGGCCACCGGCTGTGGCTAACGATGGAAGCGCAACCACTTAGCAGCGAAGAAGCTACTAACAATCCTAGTACAACATTTTTCATCAGAAAGGTAGAAATTTATACACTGGCCATACAAGCTAGTCCGCATCAAAAGTAAAGAAGAAGCTTTGATGCAGCTCATTATCCGAGGCCAAAACTTTAAAATAATCCTGGTTTATGCCCGACAAGCGTACGGGTTGCCTTTGCAAAGCGGCTGCCTTGTAGTTGAGGGCGGCCGCGGTGGCATCGACGAGCGGCCGGCGCAGTGGGTCGGGTGGGCGCACCATGCTGAAGTTGTAGGGCTGCCCGTCGGGTTTCAGCTCGAACTGCACCAGCATGCGGCCCACCGGGGCGGGCGTGGCCAGCCGGGTGCCGCGGTACACGAGGGCCCGCAGCGAATCGGGGCCGCCGGGGAAGCGGGGGCCGGTGTAGGCCGCCGGGGGTGGGCCTGTTTGGGCGGCACTGGCAAAAGCCAGGCCCAGCAGCATCGGGCCCGATAGCAAAAGGCGGGCGAACAGATTTTTCATTTTTTCCTGGCAGGTAGAATTGGGACTGCAAACTACGCCAGGATGCTTGCCAAGCATTATTTAGTCTGTCCTACGCCTGGCATAGAAGTAAAAGAACCAGGAAGTTGCGGATATAAGCTGAACAATTCGCGGCCGTCGCGGCTTAGAGTCGCGCACTTTTTATGAAGCTGTTCAGAAAATTAAAAGAACGGTCATGCTTCGACAAGCGGACGCCAGATGAAGCATGGCGGTCTGATTGATTTTGGCGACTTTCTAAACAGCTGCTATAGCTGTGCTTATCAGCCGCATTTTACTATCCCCTTTCAATGAGGTTTTTTTTATTGCTAACGGGCCTATCGCTGGGTCTGACCGGGCCGCTTTTGGCCCAACCCCTGGCCCCGGTTACTGAAACGGTCGCTATTGCTACCACCCCCACCCCCACCACGGCGGCCCCCGTTCCGCCCGAGCTCAAGCCTCACGGCAGCGTGTATTTCAGCTGGGGCTACAACCGCGACTGGTACACCCGCAGCGACATCCGCTTCCAGAATACCAAGACTGATAACTACGACTTCACGTTTCTGCACGCCCACGCCAGCGACAAGCCCGATTTCAAGGACTTCTGGCGGTTCAATTCCTGGACCATCCCGCAGTACGACATGACGTTGGGCTACCTGTTTCACGACAAGCACGACCTGGGCATCGAAGTGAGCTGGAACCACCTCAAGTACGTGGTCGACGACAACCAGGTGATTCACGTCAAGGGCAACATCCGGGGGCACTACCTCGACAAAGACACCCTGGTAACGCCCGATTTTGTGCATTTGCAGCACACCAACGGCAACAACTACCTCATGGTGAACCTGGTGAAGCGCCACACCCTGTGGGAGCGGCGCTACCTCAAGCTCAGCGCCATTGGCAAGGTGGGGGCCGGCCCCATGATTTCCTACACCATCTCTACCGTGCTCGGCAACCACCAGGAAGGCCCGTTCCACTACCACGGCCTGGTGGCCGGCACCAGCCTGGGGCTGAAAGCCGATATTTTCCGCTACTTTTTTCTGCAAACGGATATTCAGGGAGCCTTCGCCGACTACACCAACACGTATTTGGGCGACGACCGGCAGGGCCGTGCCACCCACGTGTTCGGGTCGTTGCAGGCCATCTGGGCGTTCGGGTTCAACGTGCCGCTGTAGTCATTCAACATTTATCGATTAGCATTTAACAGCAGTTTCCAAGGTAGTGTACGTGCCCCGGTCGGACGGCTCCGCCGTCGGACCGGTTGTCGTTTGCACCAATCTGGAAACCGCTCTAACAGCCGTTTAGACTGCTCTGATTGAGCAATTTGAGCGGCTGTTAAATGTTATTGATGCATGTTAGATGAATGACATCCGCTCAAAGCCGCTGCCCAGAATGGCCGCGTCATCGGCCCCGAGCCAGTCTTTGAGCACGCTGGCGTAGATGCTGCGGAAATCGACCTGATGGCGCAGGTCGCCCTGGTCGAGGTTCACAAGGTCGGGGGCATCGTTGAGGACGCCTTTTTTGCGGAGGGCACCGCCGGCCAGCAGCACGTTGTTGGCCGTGCCATGGTCGGTGCCATTGCTGGCGTTCTGGCCCACGCGGCGGCCGAATTCGGAGAATACCAGCACCAGCGTGTTGTTCCATTGGTCGTGCTGGCGCAGGTCGTCGGCCAGGGCGGCCAGGCCGTCGCCGAGGTCGGTGAGCAGGCGCTGCTGCTGCTCGTGCTGGCGCACGTGGGTGTCGAAGCCGCTCAGGGCCAGGTAGTACACTCGCGACTCCACGCCGGAGTTAATCAGCTCGGCAGTAGTTTTCAGGTTCTTGCCGAAATCGGAATTCGGGTAGGCTACCGCCGACTTGTAGATTTTGGATTTGTCGTACAGGTAATCGGCCGAGGATGCAGTTTCGGCCAGGGTTTTATAGAGGTAGTCGACCTGGTCGTGATGAGTGGCCGCGCCCTCCTGGCTCACCTTGGCCAGCAGCCGGTTCTGGTTGATTTGGTGAAACTTGTCGGGGTTTTTCAGGGCCAGGCCTTTGCGCTGGCTGCCTTTCAGGGCCAGGCTCAGGGTATCGTCGATTTCGAGGGCGTTGTAGGGCCGCTGGCAGTCGGGGCAATTCGAATCGAGGTAGCGGCCGAGCCAGCCGGTGCTGGCCACCTTGTCCGAGCCCGTACCCGTTTGCCAGATATCCATCGAGCGGAAGTGCGAGCGGTCGGGGTTGGGGTAGCCCACCGAATTCAGCACGGCCAGCTGGCCCTGGTCGTAGAGACCCTTCAGGCCTTTGAGGGCGGGGTGCAGGCCCAGGTCTTTCTCCAGGGCCAGAATGCCATCGGTTTCCCTGATGCGCAGGGTGGGCCGGGCCTTGTAATACAGGTCGTTGCGGTAGGGAATGACGGTGTTCAAGCCATCATTGCCGCCACTCAGCTGCACCACAAGGAGGCGGCGCGCGCCGGGGGCATCGCGCAAGCCCGCCAGCCCCGGCCCCCGGTCGAGGGCGTGCAAAAACTTGGGTACCAGCAGCAAGGTGCTGGCAAGGGCGGAGGTGCGGAGGAAATCGCGGCGGGTGGACATGAGGTTGGGGGAAGAAGGGAAAGGGGAGATGGGGAGGCGGGCAACTCCCCTCCTTACCAAGGAGGGGACGCTGGCGCAAAGCGCCGGCTGGGGTGGTGCCACCGGAGGGGGGCGTTGAACAAAATTGCTGCGTCGTTTCGGCAACTGGTTCGGGAATCGTTCAACGCCCCAACCACCCCCGTCCGAGCCTTTGGCTCGAACATCCCCTCCTTACCAAGGAGGGGAGTTGACCGCCTTACGCCAGCTGATACTCCGGCAGGCTCAGCAAGCTCACCAGCGTCGCCCGTAGCGCTTCCGCCGGCTCTTTTTGCTGCGCGGCTTGCTGCACCAGCTGCAAATTCTCGGGTCGGATGTCGGCTTGCAGCAGGAATTCGCTGAGCAGTGCCGGCTGCTGGGCTACGGGCGTACCATCCAGCAGCTGTTGCAGCGGGGCCAGGGGCAGGTGGGCTCCCGCGCCGGGCCGCACGGTGCGCTCGGCTTTGGTGAGGTTGGGGGCGAGGTCGTTTTCGTCCTGCTTGAGGGCCACGGCGAACTCGGCGTTGCGGAAGAGAATGGCCGGCAGCTGCAAGCGCAGCAGCAGCGACGACGAGTCAATCCAGTTGCGGCCGCCGGGCCAGCCGGCCACGTTGGGCGGCTGAAACAGGGTTTGGCCCAGGGCTTTCTGGTAGCCCAGCAGCGGCAGCGCATTGTCAATCTGCACGTTCAGGGTGCGGCGAATGCCGGCCAGCAGCTCCACCGGCGATTTGATGTGGGTGCCCACGTTGGCCGGCTCGTAGAACCAATCCGCCGAAAACATCCGCTCCATCAAATCAGCAATGTCGTAGCCACTTTTGCGGAAAGCGGCGGCCAGCGGTTCGATGTGGGCCGGGTTGGGCACGTCGTTCACGAAGAAGCGGTAGGCTTTCGTGACCACAAATGTGGCCGCCGCCGGCTGCTCCAGCATGAGTTGAAGCACGTCTTCGCCCGTGAGGTTGCCGGTGCGGCCCAGAAAGGTTTTGGGGCCCGCGTCGTGCTCCCGCTCCCGAAACCGGAAATTCCCTTGCCCGTCGTAGCCCCAGCCGGTGAAGGCGCGGGCGGCCTCTTTCACGTCGGTTTCGGTGTAGTTGCCGCGCCCCAGCGTGAACAGCTCCATCACCTCGCGGGCGAAGTTTTCGTTGGGGTGCTCCTTGCGGTTTTGCTGATTATTAAGGAATTGCAGCATGGCCGGCTCCTGGCTCACGGCCAGTAGCAGGGCCGGGAATTTGCCTAGCGCATGCTGGCGGGTGGTGTTGTGCAGGCTGAGCGCGGCGTTGGGCTGGCGCACGCGGCAGGCAAAGTGACTGTGCCAGAACAGCGTCATTTTCTCGCGCAGCTGGGCCGGCGAAGTGGCCATGCGGTTCATCCAGGCGGTGCTCATATTCACGAAGGCCTCGCGGATGCCCCGGTTCTGCATCTTGCGCTGCTCGGGGGTGAGGTCGGCGCGGCGCAGGCGGGGCACGTCGCCGGCAATGCCACTCCGCAGGGCCGAACGGGGCCGCATAGTCGCCACCGGAGCCGTTGGGGCACCGGGCGCGGCGGGCTGGTCGGGGGTAGTCACCATGCCATTGGGCACGGGGTTGGTTTTGGTCGCAGCCGGGTCGGTCATCACCGCGCCTTGGGGGGCGGTATAGCTCAGAGCGGGGCCGGCGAGGGGCTCGAAGGTGGCCGAGTCGTGCAGCAGCTGGCGCAGGGCTTTGCGCGGGCTGAGGCCGGCCGCCACGTCCTGCGGGCGCGGGCCAAACCCGGCCCGCCAGTAGAGGTGCTGAAGTTGCTGGTGGCTGTTCATGTCTTTTCAGACGCGAGTTCAGCGGCGCGGTTTAATAAGAGGCTGGTGGGTGCTGGCCGCAGTTACGCGCTACGCGCTAAACTGCTGGTTGTTACGTAAGGTGAGTTTGTGACTAATGGGGGCGCAGCCAAACAGGGTTTGACCCAGCGCTTTCTGGTAGCCCAGCAGCGGCACATCATCCCAATAGCGTCTCGGCGGGGCTAGTAGCCTTCTGTGCCTTGTGGCTGCCATTCTGCTTTTAACACGGACATCACGATTTTATCGTGAAACACGCCTTGCCGACAAGCCGCCTGTCGTAGACGCCCTTCCACGACAAAGCCAGCTTTCGTATAGGCTTTCAAACCGCCCGTATTCGATTCGGAAACTGTGAGCATAATCCGATTGAGTTGGTGGCTGGTGAAGGCGAGGTGGACTATTTGCTTCGTTACGGCCGTACCCACGCCCTTCCCCCACGATGCTTTCTCGCCGATAAAGATGAAGTATTCGCCCGATTGATTCGTTGCGGAAATACCCGAGAGGCCGGCATAGCCAATCAACGCGTTGGTTTCCTCCAAATAGATGCCCAAGTTCAGGGTGTTCGCCTGCTGTAAGGTGGCGGCAAACCACTGGTCAATCTGCTCCGTGGTCTTCATGCTTTGGAAAGCCGAGAGCGAATACTCGATGACTTCGGGGTTGCGGAGCCATGTGTAAAAGTGCGCAACGTGTTCCGGTTGCAAAGGAGCGAGCTTCACCATTTCTCTGTTCTCTCATTTACTTGCCGTAGAGTAGGCAGGCGCTAAAAATAAGCATGCTACAAACCCAAAGTTGATTTTTTGGACCAAAGAACCAATTTTATCGTGTGACTGCCCTCTTTGACAGCTGCTCATTGAACTTCTGTACCAAACTTTTAACCAATACCAACGATGCAATTTTGCCCTTGCTGGGTAGTTTGCTGCGGTAACCAGGGCTCAACCCTGTGTAATTCAGTTCACGAAAATGGTCCCAAAAACGAATCAAACCTTAGCTTTTGCCACTGCTTGGAAGCCTCTGACTGTATCGGGAGCGTTACCCGTTCGGCCGGCAGAGGCAGCACCGCATTCGCCATCGCCTTGAGGTCCAGGTCCGGCACAAAGCCATCGCACACGGTGAGGATGCTGAATAGATACCGTTTCAACGCGGCGGCCTCGGGCTGCACCTGGCGTAGCGCGGCCTGCGCCAGGTGCAGGGACAAATCGGCCAGCACGAATTGCTGGCGCGTGGTGGGGTCGCTGGTCGCAATTGCCGCGGATTCCGTCAGGGCATGCGCCTGCCCAACGAGGGCTAGAATAGCGTCTTGCATAGTCAAACAGGTCGTGAAGAGGGAAGCACGCGGCACCGTGCGTTGCCGCAGTAAGGGGGCAAAGCTAGTTCCTGCGGGAAGAGGCTGGGAAGCCGTGGTGCTGAGGTCGCTTCAGGGATTGAAAATGCCGGGCTGGTAGGAGCCGCGGACGCAAGATGAAGCATGACGTTTCTTCATTGCTCATTGCTCATTGCTCATTAAGCGCAGCGTTAAAACCTCGCCCCCAGCACCACCGTTTTCTTGTACTCGCGGCGCTCGCCGCCGCTGGGGCGGAACAGCTCGACCAGCATGATATAGTAGCCCACGGCGGCCTTGTGGCCTTTATCGTCCACGCCGTCCCACTGCACGAGGCCGGTGGTGGGCAGGGTTTCGTTGCGGATGAGGCGGCGCGTGAGGCGGCCCAGGGCATCGTACACCGTTACG
>JAYULN010000737.1:0-1103 GCA_043763525.1 Hymenobacter sp. | reverse complement strand
TCAATGGCCAGCTCAACGGCCACAGCCCCGCCGCCCAGCACCTCGAAGCCCAGTACATTGAAGTGTACGGTGCGCGCGAGCACAACCTGAAAAACGTGAGCGTGAAGATTCCGCGCAACCGGCTGGTGGTGTTCACGGGCATTTCGGGTTCGGGCAAGAGCAGCCTGGCCTTCGATACGATTTATGCTGAGGGGCAGCGGCGCTACATGGAGACGTTTTCGGCTTACGCCCGCTCGTTTATGGGCGGGTTGGAACGGCCCGACGTGGACAAGATTGAGGGCCTGTCGCCGGTCATCAGCATCGAGCAGAAAACCACCTCGCGCAACCCGCGCTCCACGGTGGGCACCATCACCGAGATTTACGATTTCCTGCGCCTGCTCTACGCCCGTACGGCCGAAGCCTTCAGCTACGCCACGGGTAAGAAGATGATACGGCAGAGCGACGACCAGATTATCAACTACATCCTCAAGCACTTCGACGGCAAGAAGCTGGTGGTGCTGGCCCCCGTGGTGAAGGGCCGCAAAGGCCACTACCGTGAGGATTTCCAGAAGATTGCCAAGCTGGGCTTCACCAAAGTGCGCGTCGACGGCGAAATCCTCGGCATCACGCCTAAGATGCAGGTGGACCGCTACAAAATCCACGACATCGAAATCGTAATTGACCGGCTGCTGGTGAAGGAGGAGGACCGGTTCCGGCTCAGCGGCTCGGTGCAGAATGCCCTCACCCACGGCAAGGGCACCATGCTGGTGCTCGACCCCGACGCGAAAAAGGCCCAGCCGCAGTTCTTCTCGCGGTTTTTGATGGACCCGGCCACCGGCATCGCCTACGACGACCCGGCGCCCAACACGTTCAGCTTCAATTCGCCCTACGGCGCGTGCCCTACTTGCAACGGCCTGGGCGAGGTGCAGGAAATTACGGAAGAAGCCGTGCTGCCCGACCGCAAGCTGAGCATCAGCCGAGGCGGCATCGCGCCGCTGGGCGAATACCGCGACATCTGGATTTTTCAGCAGCTCCAGCTCATTCTCAAAAAGCAGAAGGCCACGCTGAATACGCCGCTCGAAAAGCTGCCCGAAGACCTGCTCAAGCGCCTGCTCTACGGCATT
>JAYULN010000736.1:0-7412 GCA_043763525.1 Hymenobacter sp. | reverse complement strand
GGTCGTGGCGGGCAGCACCGTCACCACGGCCGGGGCCGTGCCGGTGTAGCCGCTGGCATCGGTGACGGTCAGCACCACGGGCACGCCGTTGACGATGGCCGGGGCGTCGGTGCTCCAGCCCGCGCCGCCGGTGAGCGTGCCCAGGCTGGCCGCCGTGCCGGGCGTGGTGGCCGTGGTGGTGCCGCTGCCCTCGCCGAAGCGGTAGTGGGCCACCAGCCCGGCCGGGCTGCCGAGCAGGTGCGCGCCCCGCGCCGTGCGGAGCTCGGCGGCGGTGCGGGCCACGTTCCAGACGCGCACCTCGTCGATGAGGCCGTTGAAGTACTCGCCGCTGTTGGTCGAGCCGATGCGCAGGGCCTGGGCATCGGACGCGTTATGCGTATAGATGGGCTGGTCGGCACCGATGGCCACGCCGTCGAGGTAGAGGGTGCGGGTGGTGCCGTCGCAGGTAGCGGCCACGTGGTGCCAGGCCCCGACCAGGCTGGGCGTGGCCACTTCCAAGTCGTTGCTCCACCAGTAGTTCATCAATCCCGTGGTGCTCAGGCGCAGGGCATTGCACCCGTTGTTCACGTTGTAGCTGCCCCAGCCAATGATGCCGTAGTCGCCCATGCTGTTGGGCTTCACCCAGGCCTCAATGGTGTAAGGGCTATTGCGCTCCGGCATCGGGACGGTGCGGCCGATGGCCACGTACTGGCCGTTGCCGTTCAGGCGCAGCGCGCTGGCCACCACCGGCGGGCCCAGGTCGGCCGTGGTGAAGGCGTTGGGCACCACGCTCAGCGCGCTGGCCGCGGCCATGCCGCAGTTGGCGGTGCTGGCGTTATTCACGGCCGTGGGGGCCAGCGTGGCCGTGCCGGCCGGGCTGAGGACCAGCCGCGTGTTCTGGGCGAGGGCGGCGGGTCTTGCGCACAGGGTGAAGATCTGGGCGCTGGCCGCGCTCGTGCCGGCGGGGGTGGTCACGGTCAGCACGCCGGTCACGGCCCCGGCCGGCACCACCAGGCCGCTGAGCTCGGTGCCGGCCGCGTTCACCGTAAAGCCGCTGCTCACCGTGTTGCCGCTGTTCCCCGTGAAGGCGACGCGGGTGGCCCCGCTCAGGCCGGTGCCGGTGAGGCGGATGCTGGCCCCCGCTATCGCACTGGCGGGTACAATGCCCGTGATGAGCACGCCCGCCGCGGGCGGCAGCACCGTGAAGGTGCCCGCGTTGGCGTTGGTGCTTGGGACCACTGTCGCGGCCACCACGGGGCCCGTGCTGGCCCCGGTGGGCACCACAAACGTAATAGTAGTGGCATTGACCAGCACAAAGCCGGGCACGGCCGTCCCGTTCAGGGTCAGGGCCGTGACCTGGTCCAGGGCCGTGCCCGTGAGCGTGACCGTGATGCCCGCCGGCCCGCTGGTGGGGCTCATAGTTGTGAGTACTGGCGAGGGCAGCACCGTGAAGACTGCCTCCGACACCCCCATGCCCAGTGGCGTGGTAACCGAAATCGGCCCCGTTACGGCCCCGACCGGCACCGACACGGTGAGCTGGGTGGCCGAGTTCACCGTGAACGCCGGGGCGGCCGCGCCGCCGAAGCGCACCTGCGTCGCGCCGGTGAAGTTGCGGCCCGTGACCACTACAGTGGCTCCCGCCAGCCCCTGCCGGGGGGTGAAGTCCGCAATAAACGGTATCAGCGGTATGGTGAAGGGGCTTGAAGTGGCCGTGCCGAAAGGCGTGGTCACGACAAAGGGGCCCGTGCTCGCGTTGTCGGGCAGCACGAGCGTGAGCTGGGTGGCCGAGTTGACGTAAAAGGACTCCACGCTGGTGCCGTTGAGCGTTACCTGCGTCGTGCCCCCGAAGTTGGTCCCGGTAATACGCACACTTGTGCTGGGTGCCCCGCTGGTGGGCGTGAAGCGGGTGATGGTGGGTGGGTTGCCCACCAAAAATGAGGTGGCCGAGGTGGCCGTGCCCGCGGGCGTGGTCACCGTAATCAGCCCCGAAGCTGTGCCCGCTGCCACCGTCGCCGTCAGGCTCGTGGCCGAAACCACCGTGACGTTGGTGGCCGCCGTGCCGTTGATGGCCACGGCCGTAGCCCCGGTGAAGTTGAGTCCCGTCAGGGTCAGCACCGTGCCCACCGGCCCGCTGGCGGGCGTGAAGCTGCTAACCACCGGGCCGGGGCCGGGGGTGATGGCGAAGTTGGCGTTCGAGATGTCGAAGAAGTAGTTGTCGGCCGCCTCCACCATCACGCGGGCCAAGGCCGTGGGCGCGTTGGGCACGGTGATGCTGGCCGAACCGGAGTTGGTCACGTTGCTAGCCAGCTCAAGCGGGTAGCTCAGGCCGCCGTCCAGGCTCAGGCGCAGATTGACCAGGGCGCAGCTCACGGGGGCCACGTTTGTGTTGGCCACGTTCCAGCGCACGGTTTGGGTGCTGCCACCGGCCCAGCTGGTGCCGGCCGCGTTGGGGGCCGTCACCACGAAGGGGCCCGCCGCCGCGCTCACGTCCAGCGTCACCAGGGCGCTCAGGCCCACGCCGCCCACTACGCCCACCAGCCCATTGTGGGTATCGCGGGCCGTGCAGCGAAACGTGAGCCCGCGCGTGACGGTGGGCAGGCGCTCGCCCAGCGGGGCGGTGTTGTTCACCAACTCGGCCAGACGGGGGAAGTAGCGGGTGGGCGTGGCCACGGGCCGCCAGAAGCGGAATAGGGGCGGGGTATCGCCCGTTACCTGGGGCATATTCAGGTTGCCGCCGGGGCCGAGGTCGAGCTGCTCCCAGGAGTAGGTGAGCGGGTCGTTGTCGGCGTCGGTGGCGGTGGCCGTGAGCTGGAAGGGCGTGTTGGCGGGCAGGGTTTTGCCGCTGGCCGGGGCCGTCACCACCGGGGCCGAGTTGCCCGTGGCCGTGGCCGTGCCGCAGCCTTGGGCGCTCATCGTGGCCTGCGCCTGCTCGTAGCTGCCCGTGTGGAACACGAGTTCTCTGTAAGACTGCACGTCGCTGGCGGGATTAGTACCCCCGCCGTAGGACATAATCGTGATGCCCCCGCCCGGTTCCCAGGCCGCGGCTGCGGTGCGGTTGTTATCAACGGAATTGAACGTATGATAACACCCCAGCTGGTGCCCTATCTCATGGCAAATCATGCTGACATAATCACCCGAAACCCCCCAGGCCTTATAAACTGAATTGCACAATGCAGGTGTAATGGCCACCCCGGAACCATCAGGATAGATGACGTGGCCCAGGTCGTAATTGGCCGTGCCAATGAGCTGGTCCATATTCCGTTGGTTCTGGTCCATCATTGCGTTAGGGCTGTTGTTGGTGCTGTAGGGAAACGGAGGCTGAGGACCAGTACCACTCAGGAAAATGAGTTGGTCGTTGTTGGCCACGAGCACCAGGCGCACGGTCAGCTCCCGCTCCATGATGCCCACCACCCGGTTGAGCGTGGCCACCAGCGCCGCCAGTGCGCTGGCCGTGGTGTTGCCCTTGGTTAGGGAATACGCCGGGGTGCAGGCCAGGGCCAGCCGGTAGGTGCGCATCTGCGCGCCCGTGGACCGGGCCTGGGTGCCGCCGGCCGCCCGCCAGGCCGCCACCCGCGCCGCGCCGGCTTGCTCCTGGGCCAGCGTAGTCACGGCCCCGCACCGCGCCATTTTGCTGGCGGGGGCGGGAGCATCTTTTTGGGAATAACTCAAGTAGTGCCGCGTGTCGGTCGAACTCACCGGGTCAACCAGAAAGCCCGGACCGCTGCTGCTCAGCACCTGGGCGTGGAAGCCCCGGGGGCTCAGGTCCAGGCGCACGGTGGCCGTGGCATCGTCGAGGCCCACGCCGGCATAGGTTTTAATCTGGGGGTAGCGGGCGGCCAGCGGCGCTTCCATGACGGGGGCCTCGCGCAGGGCGAAGCGGGCGCTGGTGCCGTCGGGCCGGGGCAGGGCCAGCACCAGCGGGGCGGCCCCGGCCCGGTCTTCGGGCGGGGCGGTGGCCAGGGCCGCCCGCAGGCCCGGCTCGTCCAGGGTCAGGGCCTGCGAGCGAACCAGCGTAGCGGCCAGCGGCGAGGCTGCCGCGGCGGAGCGGGCCGCCGCGTCGGCTTGGAAATAGGTGGGTGCCGAGCGGGCCGACTGCCCGTGCGCAGTGGTGGTCAGGCCCAGGCTGGCCACCAGCAAGGTGGCAAACCGGCGCAGGCGCGTGCTATTAAGAGTTGTTTGGGACTGTTGCTGAGCGGCGGAGCAGCCGTAGTAAGGTTGTTTCATAGGGGGAAAGAGAGAAGGGTGAAGGCAGGACGAAAGCCACCATTGAAACGCGCTATTAATAAGCCAAATAATCTAAAATTTGGACTTTAGCGTGAAGCCAATGTTTAGCTAAAGTTCTTGTAATTGATGTTACGCGTTAGTAAAATGGCAGTGAAATCAATTTAAAGTGTGGTGAAATGCTGAAATATGTATGCCATTAGCGCAAAGGTTTGCATTACGCGAACAGGTCCACAATCCTCGACTACAACATTTTTCTTTGTACTGAACTTTATAAAAATACCGGTTGGCCCCAACTGCCTTACTTTAGGCTTTCGTCGGCCTCTCGCGTACCAAATTGATGGGGTATCATGCCTCCTAATGCACCTTTGTTCTGCACTTCTGTATGTTGCCTCCATCTTCCGATGCCGCTATTCGTATTCTGTTAATCGAGGACGAAGCCATACTGGCCCTCGACCTGAGCGACCTATTGCAAGCTGAGGGCTATATGGTGGTCGGCATTGCCGACAACGGCCCGCAGGCCCTGGCCCTCTACTAGGCCCACCCAGTCGATTTGGTGCTCTGCGATATTCGCATTCAGGGGCCTTGGGATGGGATTGAAACGGTGATGCGGCTGGGAGACGGGCAGCCAGTGCCGGTCATCTACCTGTCGGCCTATTCCGACCCGGCCACCCGCGAGCGGGCGCTTCAGACCCTGCCCGCGGCCTACCTGCTCAAGCCCGTCACGCCCGACAGCCTGCGCGTGGCCATCGAGCTGGCCCTGTACACGTTCAGCAATCGCGCCAATGTCGGCGGCTCGGCTCCGGGAGCCGGGGCCGTTAGCCCCGAACCCGTGTTGCGCCTGGGGGACTCCATTTTTATCCGGCATAATTACCGGTTTGTGCGGGTGCCCTCGACTGACATCCTGCTGCTGCAGGCCAACAACAACCACACCCTGCTGGTAACGGAAACCCAGAAATATGCCCTGCGCCTTACTTTGGGCAATTTGCTCGACCGCCTGGCTAGCAGCCAGCTGGTGCGCGTGCACCGCTCCTACGCCGTGAACCTGGGCCGGGTGAGCTCCTTCACCGAACAGGAAATTGCCCTGCTCGACCAAACCGTGCCCATCAGCCGGCAGTACCGCGAAAGTTTCCTGCGTTGCTTCGTGGCCCAATGAGGACCCTCGCCCGGCGCACTTTCCCCTTGCCCATGCGGCGTCCGCTCCGGGCCTGGCTGGTTTTGCCGGTCTTGCTGCTGGTGGGCCTGGTGGCCGCCGCCGGCCCCGCGCCCGCCGATACCGCCCGGATTGGCCGGTTGCTGCAGCGCAGCGAGCAGCTGGCCGGCGCGGGCAATTTCCCGGCCGCCCACGCCCCGCTCGATTCGGCCCTGCGCCTGGCCCAGGCCACGCCCCGCTCCGACGTGCTCGGCCGGACGCTCTATGCCTACCAGCAGCTGGCGCACCGCGAAGGCCGGTTTGAGGACGCCATTCGCTACGGCCAGCGGGCGTGGGTGCTGGTGCGGGGCACGGCCGACTACGCGGCCCAGGCCCGCGTTCTGCTGGGCCTGGCCACTACCTACGGCGTAAGCCAGGACGTAGTGAGCGCCACCCGGTACTTCCGGCAGGCTCTGGCCTTGGCCCAGGCGCGGCACCTGCCCGACCCGGAGGCGCAGGCCTGCGCGGGCCTGGGCATCACGGCGGCCATTGAACACAACAACCCGCTCACGCTGCGCTACAACGAGCGGGCGCTGGCCATCTACCGCCGTATCGGCGCGGCCGAGCTGTATCATCACGTGCTCATCAACCAGGCCATTTGCTACCAGAAACTGGAGCGTTTCGCGGAATCGGCGCGGGCCTTTCGGGAAGTCATCCGCTACGTCGAGCAGCACCACGACGCGGTGGGCCTAGTGTATGCCCGCATCAACTTTTCGGCCACCCTGCTGCGGATGGGCCAGCTGCCGGCCGCCGAGCACCTGGCCACGCTGGCCCTGCGCGCCGCCCGCACCGGCCCCAACCGGGTGTACCTGCAGCGGGGCATCTACGGCACGCTGGCCGAAATAAAGGAACGCCAGGGCGACTACCGCCGGGCCCTACAGTACCAGCGCGAAGCCACCGCCTTCGCCGACACCCTCACCAATGAGGAGCGGGCCAAGGAGTTGGTGGCCACCGAAACCCGCTACCGTACCGCCGAAAAGCAGCGGCAGATTGCCGGGCTCCGGGCCGAAAACGCGCACCAGCGGCGGCGGTTCTGGTGGCTGCTGGCCGGCACCCTGGGCCTGGCTGGGCTCATGGCCGTGGCGGGCGGGCAGTACCGGATTATCCGGCAAAAAAACCGCCAGCTTCAGCGCACCACCCAGCTCATTGCGGAGCGCAACCAGCGCATCACCGAGCAGGCCGGCAAGCTCACGCTGCTCATGCGCGAGCTGCACCACCGCGTGAAAAATAACCTGGCCATCGTGGCCAGCCTGCTGCGCCTGCAATCCAACCGCCTCACCGACGCGCAGGCCGTGCTGGCCGTGCGCGAAAGCCAGCAGCGCGTCGAGGCCATGGCCCTGATTCACCAGAGCCTGTACCTGCACGACGATGCTACCACCGTGGATATGCACCGCTACGTGCATCACCTCGTCGATTCGCTGGTGCGGGCCTATGGCTACTCGCCCCCAACCTTACGCCTGGACGTGGCAGTAGCGCCTCTGAAGCTGGACGTGGATGTGGCCATGCCGTTGGGTCTCATTCTCAATGAGCTGGTGACCAATGCCTTCAAGCACGCCCTGCCCCAGGCCGACGCGCCGGCCCTGCGCATCAGCTTGCTTGTCGTCGACACCGCGCTAGAGCTGGAGATTGAGGACAACGGCCCCGGCATTGCCCCCGAGCAGCGTGGCGCGCAGTCCCAGAGCTTCGGCAACCGGCTGGTGGCGGCGCTGGTGCAGCAGCTCAAAGGCCAACTAGCCGTAGCGAACCAGCCGGGGGCGTATTTCCGCCTGCGGGTCAGCCAGCCGCTGCTGGAGGCAATTGCTTAGCCGCTGTCTTGTTTGTAAACAGATAAATTCCTAAGCTGAGCACCTGCGGCAGTGGCAGCAAGCGCACCTGCAGGCACCCTCAAGCTAATGGATTAGTGACAAATGGTGACTCCTAAGCAGGGCAACCGCACCAAATCAGGCCCATGTGCCCCCAGTGCTTGGAAACGGCCTGGAGGTGTTCAAAAAATCGAAAAGCGGCTGTTACTAAAGTGCCT
>JAYULN010000735.1:0-1104 GCA_043763525.1 Hymenobacter sp. | reverse complement strand
AAAACGGCCGTGCTCAATTTCTTCGACCGACTCCCCGAGTTTGGCCCAGAACTCGCGTCCCGCCTAACCCTCAAATTTCATATTCTCGATTCGCAGACCACTGCCTGACGAGTAAACGAAACAAAGCCAAGACACAGCGAGCAAGGTTATAGGTGCAGCAGAGCGAATGGTTACAGCTCAGGAAGGGCTGGTGGAGAAGTTGAGTCAACAGCAGCAAGCCGGGTTAGGAGAGCAAGAATTACTGCTGCGCGTCCATGCAGAAGAGTTGTCAAACAAAACTGCAGAACTGACTTCCCGCCAGCTTGATGGCCTGAAACAGGCCGCCACTGCTGCTCAAGGGCTTATCGATAATTTGCTTCAAGAGCAGCCACCGCTATTGGCAGCCATTTGGGAGCAGCACCTGCGAGGGCTGGATGAACAGCAAGGAATACTACAAAAAGGGGTTCAAACCTGGGCTGATTCATTGCATCAGCAGATGCAAACTGAATTGAAGCTTTTGCGGCAGGTGATTGAAACACTGCAAAAAAACGCCCTACAGCAGCACGACGAGCTAAGCTCGGTAGCTAATCAGCTGCAAGTGGTAGCCGGACGCGTGACGGCGTTTGCGGAGGTGATGAATGCTGCCAAGTTTACAGCCCGCCTTGAAAGTATAGAGAAGCATCAGCAGGAAGTGCTGGATGGTGTTTCGGGTGGTAAACCGCTAACACAGCAGCATTCGCCAAGCAAGAGGCAGCGCACCTGAAGCGGGTAACCGAATTGGAGGCAGCGCTACAGCGGATTCAGCAAGAGGCTGAAATTTTGGCTACGCAACAACAAACTTCGACCCGCGAAGCGTTGGAGAAATTGGACTTAGCGCACGAGCAGCGAAATGAACAACTGCAAAACTCTGTGCTGGATATGACTTCACAGTTGACTCAAGCTACTAAGCGCCAACAGATAATGCAATTGGTCGTGCTTGGAGGAGTAGTGGCGTTGGGGGTATTACAATTCGTTATGCATCGGCTCTAATAGACCTCTTTCCTGCATAAATTTACAGTGAAAAGCATAAATCAAGTTTAACTCGCTGGTTATGAACGACAAATATACATTATTGAAAGCTAACCC
>JAYULN010000734.1:0-7428 GCA_043763525.1 Hymenobacter sp. | reverse complement strand
ACTTCGGTAAGAAGAGCCTCACTGAGTTGGAAAATCTCGTTGAGGAGCGTGGTTTGGAGTTCGGCATGGACCTCGGCAAGTACCGCCTCGAGGAAGATTAGCATTAACTCAGTAGTCGGTAGTGGATAGTCAGTAATCAGACTAAACCGTCCGACTACTGACTACCCACTACCGACTACTTTTTTATTCACCAGTGCGCCCAAGGGGCAGCGGTTCTAATGAGGCTTCGGCCCGCCGTGGTCGCCGCCCGCAAGCGCACACTTTTTCAACAGTCCAATGAGACACGGAAAAAAAATCAACCACCTGGGCCGGACTACCGCCCACCGTCACGCCATGTTGTCGAACATGGCTTCGTCGCTCATCCTGCACAAGCGCATCACGACCACGGTTGCGAAAGCTAAAGCCCTGCGTAAGTACGTAGAACCGATGCTGACCAAGTCGAAGGACGACACGACGCATTCGCGCCGCATGGTGTTTGCCGCGTTGCAGGACAAGGAATCCATTAAGGAACTGTTCGGTACGATTGCTGGCAAAATTGCTACCCGTCCCGGTGGCTACACCCGCATTCTGAAGCTGAGCGATACGCGTCTGGGTGACAACGCCGAGATGTGCATCATCGAGCTGGTGGACTTCAACGAGACGCTGCTGGATGCCAAATCGGCCGCCGCTGATAAGGCTACTGCTACCACCCGTCGTTCGCGCAGCCGCAAGAAGCCGGCTGGTGCTGCTACGGCCGATGACGTTACTTCGGCTACTGAAGTGAAAGCCGAAGCTGCTGCTCCGGTCGCTGCTGAGGAAACCGCTGCTCCGGCTGAAGGGGCTAAGGCCGATGAAGCTGGCGCTTAAGTAACGTTAGTTGCAAATTGGGAGGGATACGCCGCAAGGTGCGTCCCTCTTTTTTTGTTCTAGTGGGTTGAACTGGTGCTTAGCCCTGAGCGATATCACACTGCTTGACCCGTGGTAGGAGAGGGTGAATTATGCGCAATAGGCTGCAATCGTCTGGTATTGATGAGGGCATTGGTGAATAGGAATTGGGGGGAAGTTGTGCTGATGCCGGCTGATTCACGTAGGTTTGTGGCACCATTAAACTGTTTTACAAACGACCCGCTATGAGCTTCATTTCGCAAATTCACGCCCGCCAGATTTTTGATTCCCGGGGTAATCCGACGGTAGAAGTCGATGTAACGCTTGATTCGGGCGTGATGGGCCGGGCGGCGGTGCCTTCGGGGGCAAGCACGGGCAAGCACGAGGCCGTGGAGCTGCGTGATGACGATAAGACCAAATACATGGGAAAGGGCGTGTTGCAGGCCGTGGAGAACGTGAACACCCGCATTGCGGAAGAGCTGGTGGGTTTCTCGGTATACGAGCAGGCGCTACTCGACAAGATTATGCTGGAGCTGGATGGTACGCCGAATAAGGCCAGTCTGGGGGCCAACGCTATTCTGGGGGTGAGCCTGGCGGTGGCGCGGGCGGCCGCCCAGGATGCCAACATGCCGCTGTATCGCTACGTGGGTGGGGTAGGGGCTGCCACGCTGCCGGTGCCGATGATGAATATCCTGAACGGCGGCTCGCACGCCGACAACTCGATTGACTTTCAGGAGTTTATGATTATGCCGACCGGAGCAGCATCGTTTTCGGAAGCGCTGCGCTGGGGTACGGAGATTTTTCATCACCTAAAAGACGTGCTTAAGAAGAAGGGTTTTAGCACGAACGTGGGGGATGAGGGCGGCTTTGCGCCGAACATCAAATCGAACGAAGAGGCGATTCAGATTGTGTTGCAGGCGATTGAAACGGCGGGCTACCGGCCGGGCGAGGACGTTTTCATTGCCATGGACGCGGCCGTGTCGGAGTTCTACGAGGATGGCATGTACCACTTCAAGAAGAGCACTGGCGACAAGCTCACTTCGTCGCAGATGGTGGACTACTGGGCCGATTGGATGAAGAAGTACCCCATCATCAGCCTGGAAGATGGCATGGACGAGGATGACTGGAGCGGCTGGAAAGCCCTGACGGAGCGCGTGGGCAAGCAAACCCAGTTGGTGGGCGACGACTTGTTCGTGACCAACGTGGACCGCTTGCAGCGCGGCATCGACGAGAATATTGCCAACGCCATTCTCATTAAGGTGAACCAGATTGGGACGCTCACCGAAACGATTGCCGCCGTGAATCTGGGCCGCCGCAACGGCTACAAGAGCATCATGAGCCACCGCTCGGGCGAGACGGAGGACAACACGATTGCCGACCTGGCCGTGGCCCTGAACACGGGCCAGATTAAGACGGGCTCGGCTTCACGCTCGGACCGGATGGCCAAGTACAATCAGCTGCTCCGGATTGAGGAGGAACTAGGCGAAGTGGCGTACTTCCCTGGCAAGAAAATGTAATATTTTTAGGGTTAAAAGCATGGACGGCCGGTTTTGCGAGAGCAAAATCGGCCGTTTGTATTACCTTTACTATGATGCAATTACCCTTCTTTATTAGCCCGGTACTGCGCGTGGTCCGCAGCTTCTACTTTCTGACGGGTATGGCTTTTCTGGTCTGGATGTTGGTATTTGATGCCAATGACCTGGGCAAACAGTTCGACATCTACCGCAAATGGAAGGAGCTGCGCAACGAGAAGCAATACTACCTCGACAACATTGAGGTGGTGAAGCGGGAGCGTGCCGAGCTGATGAGCTCGCCGGCTTTGCTGGAGAAGTTTGCCCGGGAAAAATACCTGATGAAGCGCCCCGGTGAGGACGTGTTCGTGCTGGTGCCCGCCACGGTTGAATAACTATTGAACTACCGCTCAGCCTAGGCAAGTCTGCATGGTGGTGGGTTGATGCTGCGCGTTTTTTGAAGCCACTTTTATTTTTTCATCCTTTTCACTTTTGCATGAAGCATAGCTACCCTTCCGCTTCCCGGCTCTTTGCCGGGCTTTTTTGTCTCTTGTTTGTAGGAATGGCCTGGCCGGCGGTTCTGCGGGCCCAGACTTATCAGGTGCCTGCTACGGGCACGACCAACATCACCACCTGCGCGGGCACCCTCTACGACGACGGGGGAATCAACGGGTAATATTCGGCCAATGCCAACGGCTTGATAACCATTACGCCGGCGACGGCGGGCAATAAAATCCGGCTTCAGTTTACTACGTTTGAGGTGGAAACGGGGTATGACTGGGTGTACATCTACGACGGCACGACGGTGAATACGCCGCTTATCGGGGCGTACAACTCCGGTAGCCAGCCGGGCACGGTGTACGGCACCTCGGCTTCGGGGGCGCTGATGGTGCGGCTGACTTCGGATGGGGTGGTGCAGATGAACGGCTTTGCGGCAACCATTGGCTGCGTGACCACGGTGCCGACGGTGCTGCCGGACCTGACCTTGCAGGGTGCAACGGTGTCGCCGACGAGCGTGGTAGCGGGCGGCAGCGTGACGGCTAACTGCACAATTTATGACCTGTCGGGGGCGATGGCCAACAGCAGCAACGTGGGTTACCTCTCGACTGATGCCGTGCTTGATGCCGCCGACCAGCTGATGGGCAATACCCAGGGCTTTGCGCTGCCGGTGGGCCAGTCGTCGTATTGGTACGGTTACCTGACGGTGCCCGCCGGCACGGCCCCGGGCACCTACTACGTGTTGTTTGCGGCCGATTATCTCGGCCAGGTAAGCGAAACCAACAACTTAATCAGCAAGCCGTTGCAAGTGGTAACGTCGGGCATCGACCTGACCATTACGCAGGCGGCCCTGTCGGCTACCAGTGTTACGCCGGGCTTTACCGTTGGGGGTAACTGCTACATTCAAAATGGTGGCAATGCGGTGGCAGACAGCAACATGGTGGGCTATTACCTATCGACCAACCAGGTGCTGGATGCCAGCGACGTGTTGCTGACCACGACGGTTGGTGCCAGCCTGTATTCGGGGCAAAGCGCGGCGTGCTATGGCAATCTGCTGATTCCGACGGGTACCGCAGCGGGCAACTACCACGTGCGGTTTGTGGCCGACCCGCAAAATGCCGTGGCCGAAACGAACGAGAACAACAACCTCGCCGCCCTGCCCGTGACGGTGCTGCAAGCCCTGGCCAGCCGCGAGCAAACCATCGGCTACACCGTGAGCGTGCTTCCGAACCCGGTGGTGAACGGCGGCGCGTTGCGCGTGCAGCTCAGCGGGGCCGGCATCAGCGGAGCCGCTGCGCTCGATTTGTACAATGCCCTGGGCCAGCGCGTGCGCTCGCAGCCGCTGTAACTGGCCGCCGGCCGCGCCAACCAAGCCGAGGTAGCGACCCAGAACCTGGCTACCGGCGTGTACACGCTGCGCATCACCGGCAACGGCCTGAGCGTGACGCGCCGCGTGGTAATCGAATAAGCTTGACTAGCTAGCCGGTCCGCTTGGGGCCGGTGGCGGGGGCGGTTGGCCGGGCACTACGCCCGGCCGGCCGCCCCCGCTTACTTTTGGCGATGCAAGCAGTGTTTGGTTGGTTAGTTTTGCAGCATTCCGCTCCAAGCAGGCTGGGGCTACAGTGGCGGACTTTGATACTGGCCGTGTTGGCAGCCTTTAGCCGGGCCAGTTGGGCGCAGCCCACTCCGGCTGCCGCAGCACCTCGCGCAGAAACTGCCCGGCGGCCAAGCCAGGGGCAGGCGGCGGGGCAGTTTCTGCGCGAAGTGCTGCGGGCCGACTACCCGGCGGCGTATGGCCGACTGGCCCCGGAGGTGCGCCGCTCGGTCAGTCTCGGGCGGTTTGCGGCGGCGGCCCGGCCGTTGTGGAAAAGCGGAGCCCACCGCTCCCACGAAATTGAGTTGTATAAACTGGGGGTACGGCTGGGCGACAACGGGACCTCGCGGCTGTTCTACGCCTTTGCTTTTGCCGCCGATTCGAGCCTGAAAACGCCTTCAGTGCTGCTGGAAGTGACCTTCCGCGACACGGCAGCGCGGGCCGTGCTCGGCTTTGCCGTGCGCCCGGTGGCCAGGAAACTTCCGGCCAGGCCCGCGAAGTAAGCCCGATTAAGCACGGCCGCTACGGGCTTTGGCGCAAGGGGCTTAGCCGATTTTCTTGCCCGCCATGGCCTGCTGAATGGAGATGTTCATCATCCGCTCGGCATAGGGCCGGGTCAGCTCGTCGAGCTCGTCCATGGCTTTGAGGATGGGGTCGCGCTTGGCACCGGCGAGGGCGGTGCGGACTTTTTCGACCTGGGCCTCGGTGGCGGTAAGCTCGGTTTCGGTGAGGTGCTGGCGGTTTTTGCGGGTGAAGTTGGCTACCTGGTAAAGCAGTTGTTCGGCGGCGGTGCGGGCCTCGATGAGCAGGCGGGCGGTCACGTCGTCCTTGGCATTCAGCAGCGAATCCATCAGCATTTGCTCCACTTGCTCATCGGTGAGGCCGTATTGGGGCTTGATGTCGACCTTCTGGCGGGTGTTGGAGCGCAGCTCGATGGCTTCAACCTGAAGGATGCCGTCGGCATTAAGCAGGAAGTTGACATCGACCTTGGGCAGGCCGGCGGGCATGGCCGGGATGCCCGTGAGCACGAACTCGCCCAGCTTGCGGTTCTGGCTCACCAGGTCGCGCTCGCCCTGGTACACGGCAATTTTCAGGTTCACCTGACCATCGACGCTGGTAGTGTACTGGCGGCCGGCCTTGGTGGGGATTTTAGAATTGCGGGGAATAATGGGGTCCAGCAGGCCGCCTAGGGTTTCAATGCCCAGCGTGAGCGGCGTTACATCGAGCAGCAGCACGTCGCGCCGGTTGCCGGCCAGAATATCGGCTTGAATGGCCGCGCCCAATGCTACCACTTCGTCGGGATTCAGCGAATTATTGGCCGGCTGGCCGAAGAATTCCGACACGGCATCGAACACCAGCGGCACGCGGGTAGAGCCACCCACGAGCAGTATGGCATCGAGTTTGGTGCTTGTTGCTTGGCGCTTGGTGCTTGGTCCCGTGGTGTTCATTGCTTGTTCACTACCCATTATTGATTGCTCACTGCCAATTGTTAATTGTGCATCAGCTACGGCCTGGCGGCAGGCGGCGATGGTGCGCTCTACCAGCGGGCGGATGAGGTCGTTGAACTGAACGCGGGTGAGCGTAACGGTCGTGTTCTGCCCCGCTTCGTCGGTGAGGTGGGTGGTGAAGTCGTCGTGCTGGCTGAGGTATTTTTTGGCCATTTCGGCGGCCAGGCGTAGCTGCTGTTGCAGGTGCGGGTTGGTTTGGAAGGTGGCGGGCAGGGCAAACGCCGCCTGCCAGTGCTCGGCCACCACGCGGTCGAAATCGTCGCCGCCGAGGTAGGTGTCGCCGTTGGTGCTCAGCACCTCAAAAATGCCCTGCTGAATGCGCAGGATGCTGATATCGAAGGTGCCGCCGCCGAGGTCGTATACGGCCACGGTTTTCTCTTCGTCGGGGCTCAGGCCGATGCCGTAGGCCAGGGCGGCGGCGGTGGGCTCGTTCACGATGCGCAACACTTCGAGGCCGGCGAGGCGGCCGGCATCGCGGGTGGCCTGGCGCTGCGAGTCGTTGAAATAGGCCGGCACCGTGATAACGGCGCGGTTGACGGGCGTTTTGAGGGCGTGCTCGGCGCGGGCGCGCAGCTCCTTGAGAATGTCGGCCGACAGCTCAATGGGGGAGAAGAACCGGTCGTCGACCCGGATTTTTACCAAGCCCTCGGAGTTGTCGTCGATGACCTTGTAGCCGAGCTGGGTGGCGTGCTGGCCCAGGTCGCGGTAGCTTTTGCCCAGCAGGCGCTTCACCGAGTAAATGGTGCGCTGTGGGTCAGTGAGCAGGAATTCGCGGGCTTCGTTGCCCACCACGGGGTCGGCCCCATCGGCAGGGAAATGCACTATTGAGGGCACGATGCTGCCCCGGCCCTGGTCGTTGATGGCCACCGGCTGGCGGCTGTCCGGGTGTACGTAGGCCACCAGGCTGTTGGTGGTGCCCAGGTCGATGCCCACAATAATTTCTTCCTGCTGAAAGGTGCCGGTGGCGAGGTTGATAGCGACGGTAGCCATAAATACACGGGACGGCCGGAGCGGGCCGCCCAAAAGATTGACAAAAGAATAGGCGCAAGCGCCGCACAAAAGTAGCGGGTAAACGCCCCGGACGTTTCCAGGGTATCGCTTCGGGCGGTAAGCCCCGGCGATAGTCAAAATGTTTTAGAAATATTCTCATCAGTTTTCAAACCGAATTACAACGCGGCCTCGTAGGCAAGAGAGGAGCACGCACATTGCCAGCACATGAGCTAATTGGCAAGCCCATTTCATGTAATACTGTTCAGCTTAATTCATTCATTCCATCCTTTCACCCCTAAACCCTTTTTCATTCTATGAAAAACCTACTTACTCGTCCTCTTTTCCACGTTGCTCTGCTCGCAACTTCGGTAGGAGGGATGCTCGCCTGGAGTGGCCAGCACAACACGTTGGAGGCTTCGAGCCACCGGGAGGCTCCGCTCATCGCCGATGACCCGCTGGCCGA
>JAYULN010000733.1:0-2985 GCA_043763525.1 Hymenobacter sp. | reverse complement strand
CCCTGGACACCGCCGGTGTAAGCGGCCGGACCCAGCGTCGTTCGAAGTACGGTGCCAAGCGTCCGAAGCCCGGTCAGCCCGCCGCAGCAGCGAAGGGTGCACCCGCCAAGAAGAAGAAATAATTAATTAGTGATTTGGTGCTTGGTGCTTGGTGCTCAGTGCTTGGTTGAGGAAAATCAACCGGCTCTGAACTCCAGGCACTAAGCACCAAGCACCAAGCACTAAATCAACTCATGAGAAAGTCAAAACCTAAAAAGCGCATCTTGCTGCCGGACCCTAAGTACAAGGAGACGCTGGTAACCCGCTTTGTGAACTACATGATGTACGACGGTAAGAAAAACCTGGCGTACACCATCTTCTATGACGCTTGCGACCTCGTGGAGGAGCGTACCAAGGAGAGCGGCCTCGAAATGTGGCGCAAAGCGTTGAACAACGTGATGCCTACGGTAGAGGTTAAGAGCCGCCGCGTAGGTGGTGCTACCTTCCAGGTTCCGATTGAAGTGCGCGCCGACCGCCGCATTTCGGTAGGTGCCAAGTGGATGATTCAGTACGCCCGTCGTCGTGGTGAGAAAACTATGAAGGACAAGCTGGCTGGCGAAATCATCGCTGCTGCTAAAGGTGAAGGTGCTGCCGTTAAGAAAAAAGACGACACCCACCGCATGGCCGAGGCTAACAAAGCCTTCTCGCACTTCCGATTCTAATCAGCTTTTAGAAACTTGGGGTCTTAGGTTCTTGGATTTATTTGACGGACTGTTCTGTTAAACGACCCAAGACTTTAAGACCCCAAGTCTCTAAGACCCTAACCAAAATCATGGCCGTTAACAAAGACCTTCAATACCTCCGCAACATCGGGATTATGGCGCACATCGACGCCGGTAAGACCACGACATCGGAGCGTATTCTGTATTACACGGGTAAAACCCACAAAATCGGGGAAGTGCACGACGGTGCTGCCACGATGGACTGGATGGAGCAGGAGCAGGAGCGCGGCATCACGATTACCTCGGCTGCCACGACGACGTTCTGGAACTACCCCACCGACGTGAAGGGTGACCCCACGCCGGATACCCACCAGTACAAAATCAACCTGATTGATACCCCCGGCCACGTAGACTTTACGGTGGAAGTGGAGCGCTCGCTGCGCGTGCTTGACGGTGCCGTGGCACTGTTCTGCGCCGTATCGGGTGTGGAGCCCCAGTCGGAGACCGTATGGCGTCAGGCTGACAAGTACAGCGTGCCCCGTATTTGCTTCGTGAACAAGATGGACCGCGCCGGTGCCGACTTCTTCAAGGCCGTGAACGAAATCAAGGAGAAGCTGGGTGCTAACCCCGTGCCTTTGCAGATTCCGATTGGCGCTGAAGATACCTTCAAAGGCGTAGTTGACCTGCTCACCGGCAAAGCCATTGTGTGGGATGATGCCACCGAAGGCAAGTCGTACAGCGAAATCCCCGTTCCCGAGGATTTGGTGGAAGTAGTAGCCGAGTGGCGTCAGAAGCTCGTTGAGAGCGTAGCTGAGTATGATGACGCGTTGCTGGAGAAATTCTTCGACAACCCCGACTCCATCACGAAAGAGGAAATGATGGTCGTTATCCGCCAGGCGGTTATCGACATGAAGTTCTCACCCGTGTTGTGCGGTTCGGCCTTCAAAAACAAGGGTGTGCAGACCATGTTGGACGCTGTGATGGCCTACCTGCCGTCGCCGCTCGACATGCCCGCCATCATGGGTACCGACCCCGACACCGGTGCGGAAATTGAGCGTCACCCCGACAACTCGGAGCCGTTCACTGCGCTGGCGTTCAAAATCGCCACCGACCCGTTCGTAGGCCGTCTGTGCTTCTTCCGCTGCTACAGCGGTGTGCTGGACGCTGGCTCGTACGTGCTCAACAACCGCACCGGCAAGAAGGAGCGTATCTCGCGCCTCATGCAGATGCACTCCAACAAGCAGAACCCGATTGACAAAATCCAGGCGGGCGACATCGCCGCTGGTGTTGGTTTCAAAGACATCCGTACCGGCGATACGCTGAGCGAAGAGAAGCACCCCATCGTCCTCGAGTCGATGAGCTTCCCCGAGCCGGTAATTGGCTACGCCATTGAGCCGAAAACGCAGGCCGACGTTGACAAAATGGGCATGGCCATCGCCAAACTCATCGAGGAAGACCCCACGCTGAAAGTTCACACCGACCCCGAGACCGGTCAGACGGTGTTACGCGGCATGGGCGAGCTGCACTTGGAAATCATCATCGACCGCATGCGTCGCGAATTCAAAGTGGAAATCAACCAGGGCGCGCCGATGGTGGCCTACAAGGAGGTTCTCACCAAGAAAGTCGACCACCGCGAAACCTACAAGAAGCAGACCGGTGGCCGCGGTAAATTCGGCGACATCGTGTTTGAACTCGGTCCGAAAGAGACCGACCCGGAAAAGCCCGGCTTCGAGTTCGACAACGCCATTGTGGGCGGTGTTATCCCCCGCGAATTCATTGCCCCGATTCAGAAGGGCTTTGAAGAGGCAATGAAGCAGGGTCCGTTGGCCGGCTTCCCGATTGAGGGCATGAAAGTGCGCCTCTACCACGGTTCCTTCCACGACGTTGACTCGGACGCGCTGTCGTTCGAACTCGCCGCCCGTGGTGGTTTCCGCGAAGCTGCCCGCCTGGCTGGCCCGAAATTGCTCGAGCCCATCATGAGCGTGGAAGTGGTGTGCCCCGACGAGTACACGGGTCCCGTAACTGGTGACTTGAACCGTCGTCGTGGTCTGATGAAAGGCATGGACACCAAAGGCGGTGCCCAGCTCATCAAAGCTGACGTTCCGCTGTCGGAGCTGTTCGGCTACGTAACTGCACTGCGTACGATTTCGTCGGGTCGGGCTTCGGCTTCGCTCACTTTCTCGCACTACGAGCAGGTGCCGACCAACATGGCTGAGGCCATCATCGCCAAAGTAAAAGGAAGTAAATAATACCGGTCACTAACTTGGTCAATCGGACCAAAACC
>JAYULN010000732.1:0-1111 GCA_043763525.1 Hymenobacter sp. | reverse complement strand
CCATCACGGCCCTGAGTGATGCCAGCTGCACGGCCACCAGCTTCCCGGCGGCCTTCACCGTGAACCCCACGACGACGACGACCTACACCGGCGCGGCTCCCGGCGACGGCAGCAACTGGTTCAACGCCGCCAACTGGACGGCCTGCGTGCCCAGCAGCACCATTGATGCCGTTGTGCCCTCTGGCCTGACCAACTACCCGAATCTGAGTACCACGGCTACCGCCGAAGTGCGCACCCTGACCCTGGCCAACGGGGCCAGCTTTGCCCAGAGCGCCGGCACCCTGAACGTGTACGCTAACCTGACCAGCAGCGCACCCGCTGCCAACGTGGCCCTGACGGGCGGTATCGTGGCCTTCCTGGGCGCAATGCCCACCGTAACCGGTGTGGCCTCGCTCTACGACCTCACCGTGAACCTGAGCAGCCCAGGCGGTACCCTTGCCCTGGGCAACAGCACCACCGTGAGCCATGCCCTGACCCTGACCCAGGGCACTCTGAGCACCAATTCCTACACGATTACACTGCCAGTGGGCGCCACCCTCACCGAAACCGATGCCAACTACGTGCAGGGCCAGGTAGCGGTGCCCGGCCGCGACCTCTCGACGACCAACCCCGAGAGCTTCGGCAACATCGGCCTGACCCTGACCCCGGACGCTGGCTCGACGGCCTTCCCTGGCCTCACCACCGTGGTACGCACCACCGGCACCGCCCTCACCGGGGCCGGCAGTAACGTGAGCATCAAGCGCTACTTCGACATCGTGCCCACTACCAACACGGGCCTGAATGTGGCCATGAATTTCAGCTACTTCGACCACGAGCGCAACGGCATCGCGGCCGGCAGCGTAGCCTTGTTTAAGTCTGTGAGCGGCACCAGTGGCCCCTGGTCCAACCAGAGCCCCATCACCATTGCGGGCAATACGATAAGCAAGACCGGCATTGCCGACTTCTCCATCTGGACGCTGGGCGATGCCGCCGCGCCGCTGCCCGTGGAGCTTTCCGTCTTCACGGCCAACCGCCAGGGCACCAACGCCGCTCTGGCCTGGACCACGGCCAGCGAGAAAAACAGCCGCGGCTTCGAAGTGCAGGTAAGCACCGATGCCCGCGCTTTCCGCGT
>JAYULN010000731.1:0-1112 GCA_043763525.1 Hymenobacter sp. | reverse complement strand
TGGCCCTTCATGCAGCCGGTGATGACGACCTGCTCGGACGCGTCGAAATCCTGGGGCTTGGGGTTGTTGTAAATCACGCGCTGGGCTACGCGGTTGGTATCCACGAGGGTGAAGGCGAAGTAGTTGGGGTCCGTCAGCGGGTCGTATTCCAGGCCCACGGGGTGCTTCTGGCCGTCGCGCGGGAGCTTGCCCACTACGTGTACCTTGGTGGTGTTGCCCTCGGCGGCGCGGGCGCGGGCTTCACCGAAACCCACGTACACGCTGGCATCGGCGGTGGTGCTGAGGATGATAGCGGCGGCCACCGCGATGATGGCCATAACGAAAATGTGCGACTTCTTCATAGACCACGGATGAGCACGGATTGGAGCGGATTTCACGGATTTTGTGAATGGCGCTGGTTCCAGGCGGTTTTTATATTAGGAGCAAATGGTACTGCAACAACAAGCCGGGTGGGGCTTGGGTGCCCGACTAGTTCTTTATTTCCCGCTCCAGGCGGCTCACCTTGCGGTCGAGGGAAATGAGATAGAATAACAGCCCAGCGACGATAATGACTACGGCGGCAACGACAACATATATTTTGCCGCTTTGGCGCAGGCCATCGGCCATTTCGGGGGCCTCGGTGCCGGTGGCTTGCGCTGCTTGGGCGAAGGCCGTAGTGGCCGATAATAACAGGAATTGCAGCAGGCCAAACGCGCCGGCGAGGCGGGCCAGAAGGTTATTTTTCATCGAGTTTCAATTGCAAAAAGGCCAGCCGGCTGCTCACTTGGGTCATCCAGAAGGCGAAGAGAATCCAGCCGATAACGGCGGGGTAAAATACCATCCGCATGGTGCTGTCGAGGTCGTATTTGTTGAAGCCGGGGTTGCCGGTTTGGCCGGGGTGCAGGCTGTTGCCCGAAATGCGGGGCAGAATGAACAGCAGCGGAATGGCCGCCGCAAACGCGAAAATGTTGTAGATGGCCGACACCCTGGCTCGCTGCTGCTCGTCGTGGAACGAGCCGCGCAGTACCAGATACGCCCCGTAGATGAGCAGGGCCACGGCGGCGGCGTTCAGGCGCGGGTCGGGCGTCCACCACGCGCCCCAGGTGTATTTGGCCCACAGGCTGCCCGTGGCC
>JAYULN010000730.1:0-2996 GCA_043763525.1 Hymenobacter sp. | reverse complement strand
CCGCCCTCGGCGGGCACCTGGGCCGCAAAGGCGACGGACCGCCTGGCTGGCAAACCCTTTGGCTCGGCCGTCGGACGCTGCGGCTGCTCGTGGAAGGCGTCCAGATGGCGACCCAACTACTTGATGACTAACGCCAAAAAAAGCGCCGGCCTCACGGCCGACGCTTTTTGAGTTTTGGGTAAGGACAAGGCACTGCGTAGCGCCGGGGCTTTTGCATTCACATGGAATACGATGTATCTCGTGAGACACCAAACAATTCCCTTTTATGACATAGCCTTTACTTGCTCAAAATATCCGTGGAGCCATCAGGCCCACCATCGAGAATTTTCTCAGAGAGCGACTGCCGGACATGCCGCAAGTTGAGATAGCGACAAAAGCACTGATGCTGGCTAACGAATTGCCAGATAGATACATTAACCGCTTGGCTGCAGCAGCTAAGCCGCCAAGACCGAAGTCCGCACCAATTGATGCTAGTGTAACGGACCAAAGAACCTACTTCAATATCTAGGATTTGGCCCCATCTGTAGAGATGGGGCTTTTTAGTGCACTTATTATCTTGCAACCCGTTGCCGGGCCACCTCAAACAGCATAATGCCAGCTGCCACACTCACATTCAAACTCTGAATCTGCCCGCTCATGGGCACGCGCAGCTTCACGTCGGCCAGGTTCAGCAGGTCGGGCGAAATGCCGTCTTCTTCCGAGCCCATGAGGATGGCCACGGGGCCGGTGAAATCAACTTCGGCCGCGCCGACAGCTTCGTCGGCTTTCTCGGTACAGGCCACGATGGTAACGCCCGATTGCTGCAAAAAGCGGATGGTTCCGTGCAGGTTATTCTCGCGGCACACCGGCAGAATGTTTAGCGCGCCGGCCGACGTTTTCAGGGCATCGCCGTTGATTTGGGCCGCGCCCCGGCCGGGCACCACAATGGCCTGCACGCCCAGGCACTCGGCCGTGCGGGCAATGGCCCCGAAGTTGCGCACGTCGGTAATGCGGTCGAGCAGCAGCAGGAAGGGCACTTTGCCTTCCTCAAACAAGCCCGATACGATGGTATCGAGCGGGGCGTAGTCGATGGGCGACACGAAGGCCACCGCGCCCTGGTGGTTTTTGCGGGTGAGGCCGTCGAGCTTCTCGCCGGGCACCAGCTGCACCGGGATGCCGGCGGCGCGGGCGGCCGTCGAAATGTCGGCTACGAGGCTGTTTTTGGTGCCGCGCAGCAGGAAAATTTTCTCCAGCGTGCGGCCCGCGCTCAGCGCTTCCAGGATGGGGCGCAGGCCGAAGAGCATGTCGATGCTGCGGTCCTGGGCGGGCCGGTTTTCGTAGCGGGGCTTGTCGGAGCCACCACGCTCGCCGCTCTCGCTGGGGCGCTCGCGGAAGGGCGGGCGGCTCTCGCCCCGGTCGGAGCGGCCGGTGCGGTCGCCGGCGGCTTCGTCGCGGTTGTCGCTGCCGCCGCGGCCTTTGGGGTGGGCGGGGCGCTCGTCGAACTCGCTGCCGCCGCGCTCGGGGCGGAACTGTTTGGGGGTTACGGGGCGGTTGGCCCCGTCGTAGAAGCGGCGGCCGGCTACCGGTCGGGCAGGGCGGATGGGACGTTCGGGCCGGTCAGGGCGGTCAGGGGGGTTCTCCATTTTTCAACGGCGGCGTACCAGAGCAGTTCGTACTCGGGCCGGCGCACCAATTCGTAATAATCAGGGGCAAAGGTACTCGGCCGGGGCCGGAAGGTGTAGATGATGGGGCCGCCATTCGGCCCACCATCGGGATAAAACCACCGCTCCTCGCCCGAAAACAGCCGCCGCACGCTGGGCGGCGGCCCCAGCACCACGTACAGCAAGCCCCTATCGGTGAGCCAGCCGGCCTTGTGGGCCGCAAAGAGGTGGTTGGCCGCCGTTACGCGGCCATAGTAGCGCCGAATGAGGTCTTTGGCCAGCTTCTGGTTGCCCTGCGCGATGTTGAGCCAGAATTTATCCACCGCCCGCTTGGGGTCGGGGGCCTCGCTGAGATGCTGGCGCTCGGGGCTGGTGGTGAGGTAGCGCAGCGGCTCAATCAATTCGGCGGCAGTGCTGAGATTGGGGTAGTTGTTGGGAGCCACCAGCACGGCCAGCGGGCGCGGCGGGGTGCCGCCCACGCCGCCCACGCGCAGGGCGTACAGGCCCGGCTCCGCGAAGCGCAGCGGCTCGCCCCGCAGGGTGGTGGCCGAGTCGAGCACGGGCAGCACGCGCGGCCCGGCGGGCAGGGCGGCCGGGTTGGTCATGGGCGGCAGGGCGGGCGTGGGGTTCACCGCGTACCGCTTCCAGCGCACTGGCTGGTAAAGGCCGTAGCTGTCGACCCCGAAGGTTTCGCCGGCCCGCACGTAGCGGCGGAGCAGCGGCTGGCCCACCGAGTCGATGAGCACGAACGGCCGCGCCAGCTGGGCCTCACCGAGGCGCAGCCAGGCGGTGGTGCGGGGTTCCTGGTAGTCGTCTTTGGCATCGGCGGGGCGGGTGCTGATTTCCAGCACGGCCCCGACGGGCACGCGGGCCGCCGCCACGCAGAAGCTGAGGCGCACGCTGCCATCGGCCTCGGGGCGGCGGTGCTGGCGGCGGCGCGGAATGCTGTCGCGCCACAGCGGCTGCCGGGCTTCGTAGCTGGGCCACGCGGCCAGGCGTAGCGGGTGGCCCGGCCCCAGCCGGGCGGGGGCCGGCAGTTGCAGGTAGAGGCGCAGACTGTCGCCCTCGCGGCGGGTGTCTACCTCCAGGCGGGGCGCGTCGCGGTACAAGCCGGCGTAGTCGGGGCGGGTGGCCTGTGGGGCGAAGGAGGCGCAGAGCAGCGGCAGCAGCCAGCCGAGGCGGAGCCAAAAGCGCGGGGTAGAGGGCATAATGAGGGCTACGAGTGTTAAATTATAAAACCCTTTTTTCTTAAGTAGGTAGCCAGTATTAAGTAGTCAGTAGTCAGACCTCAATCTGCTGTCAATCAAGATTTAACATTGGGTCTGACTGCCGAATACTTATGTTCGACTACTTAAT
>JAYULN010000729.1:0-7460 GCA_043763525.1 Hymenobacter sp. | reverse complement strand
CACGTCGCAGGCCGCGCCGTAGAGGCGGGCCAGGGCCGGCGGAATGGCCCGGCCGGGCGGCCGCATGCCCAACAAGCGGGCCATCAGCGCGAAAGCTTCGCGGTAGCTCAGGTTTTCGTGGCCCAGAATGTACGATTCGCCAACGCGGCCAGCGGTTAGGGCGTTCACCGTGGCTGCGGCCACGTCGCGCACATGCACGTAGTTTTTGCCCCCGGCCGGGTAGCCCGGCAGCTGCCCCCGGTACAATTGCAGCAGCAGGGCGTTGGAGGTGGGCTTGGCATCGCCGGGGCCCAGCATGAAGGTGGGATGCATCAGCACGGCCGGCAGCTGCCACTCGGCCACGGCCCGCCGCACCCGCGCCGTGGCAGCAAGCTTGCTGTCCATGTAGTCGAGGCCGTAGCGCTGGCCGGCGAAGGGCCGAGTTTCATCACCCGGCTGCTGCCGGCTGCCAAAGCCGAAAACATTGGCCGTGCCCACGTACACGAACCGGCTTACGCCGGCCCGGCGGGCCATTGCCAGCGCCGTGGCCGTGCCGCCGTCGTTCACGGCCCACACGGCCGGGTTGCGGGCCGGGTTCACCTGGGCCAGGGCGGCGGCGTGAATGATGGCGGCGCACCCATCGGCATAGCCCGCCACGGTGGCCGGCTGGCACAAGTCGCCCACTACTACCTCAATAGGCAATGATTGCAAGGGCGGCAGGACCGATTGAGTGTCGGCCCCCGCCGACCGCACCAGCGCGCGCACCGGGTAGCCCCGCGCCAGGAGCTCCTGCACCAGGTGGCGACCTAGAAAGCCGGCGGCACCGGTCACAAGCACGGTAGGCGGCATCAGCGGTAGTTGAGCATGGCCTTGTAGGTGCGGGCAATGCGGATGGGGGCCACTTTCATAAAAAACAACGAAAAAGCCGTCAGGTTAGCTATTTGAACGCGTAGCCAGCCGTTGGTTTCGTACTTGCGGGCCGACACCACCACATCGAGGGGCACGATGAGAAAGCGGGCCTGCCGACGAATGCGCAGGATAATGTCGAAATCTTCCATGATGACGTAGTGCTCGTCGAAGCCGTGCAGGCGCTCGAACAGGGCCCGGGTTACGAACAGGGTTTGGTCGCCGCCCCGGCTCATGATGCCCCGGAAGCGGGTGCCGTAGCTGTTGATTCGCAGCAGCGGATGCCGCGAGTCGAACCGAAACCGGTAGCAGCCCGCCTCGTACCCCCGCGCCACCGCCGCCCGAATGGTGGCCACGTACCCAGGGTGAATGCCCACGTCGGCATGCACGAAGTACAGAATTTCGCCGGTGGCGTGCCGCGCTCCGTGGTTCATTTGGGCGGCGCGGCCCGGCCGGGGGGCGGGCAGCACCGTGGCCCCCGCCTGGTGGGCCAGCTCGGCGGTGCCGTCGGGGCTGTGGGCATCCACCACCAGCACTTCTACCGCATCGGGCGGCCCGTATTGGCGCAGCTGCCGCACGAGCCCGCCAATGGTTGCCGCTTCGTTGTAGGCAGGAATAATTACGCTTATTGTCATAGCCAAGCTGGGGGGACAAAGTACATGACCCCAATTATACGCCTCCCCAAGCGCATACGCACAGTTGGCATGGTTGAGTTTGCAGTTGGCCCAATCTTTTTTGGGTACTCCCTACGTATAGGCCGCTTATGAACTACTTATCAAAGATTCGCTCTTTCTGGGCCCTCGCGCTGACTGCTGGTGCAGTGGCCGGCCTCACGGCTTTTTCCCATCCGGTGGCCGCGCCGCGTGCTGCCAGCCCGGCGGCAGCTCTGGCGACCACCGCCATCGACCACGGCGCTTTCGACAAACTGCTGAAAAAGTACGTCAACGACAAGGGGCAGGTGAATTACAAAGGCTGGAAAGCCGACCAGACCGCCTTCAACCAGTACCTCGACCAGCTAAGCAAGAATCCGCCCGCCGCCAGCTGGAGCAAGCCCGAGCAAATGGCCTACTGGATAAACGCTTACAACGCCTACACCATCCGCCTCATCCTCGACCACTACCCGGTGCAAAGCATCAAAGACATTGGCTCGAAAATCAAGATTCCGTTCGTCACCACGCCCTGGGCGGCCAAGTTTTTCAGCATCGGCGGCAATAAAATGAGCCTCGACAACATCGAGCACGGCACCCTGCGCAAGCAGTACAACGACCCCCGCATTCACTTTGCGCTGGTGTGCGCTTCGCGGTCCTGCGCCCGGCTGCGCAACGAGGCCTACACCGCCGCCAAGCTCGAAAACCAGCTCAACGACCAGGGCCGCGACTTCGTGAACGACCCGGCCAAAAACAAGCCCGGCAAGGCCACCGCTCAGCTGTCCAAGTACTTCGACTGGTACAAGGGCGACTGGAACAGCAACGGCCAGACCGTGATGAGCTGGGTGAATGAGTACGCCACTACGAAAATTGACAACAATACCAAAATCACCTACCTCGACTACAACTGGAAGCTCAATGAGCAATAGGACCCGCCGGGGTCGCGCGGCGCTGTATCTGCTGGCCTTGGTGCCGCTGCCGGGGCTGGGGCAGCGCCCCGCCGCCCCCGAAACGCGCCACTACGCCATCGAAGTAGCCGGCGTTCGGGTGGGCAGCATGACGGCTACGCGCCAGCCCCTGGCCGGGGCCGAGGTAGTGACGACGCTGGTGAGCGACGTGCGGGTGAACTTCCTGGTTTATCACCTCAAGATTTACTATCTGGTGACCAACCGCTTCCGCAACGGGCAGCTGCTGCTTTCCACGGTGGAGGCGCACACCAACCAGGGCAATTTTACGTCGCGCGCCGAGTGGAAGGGCGACCACTACGACATCGCGGCCGACCAGTACCACCACCACTACCGGGCCATCGAGAAGCGGCCCATCACCTACGCCGTCAACGACTTATTTTTCGGCGAGCCGGGCAAACAGCCCCAGGCTTTCGCCGAATACTTTGGCGACTATTTCAGCCTCAGCCAAACGGCCCCTGGCACCTACCGCGCCCTGCGCGACGGCCGCGAAGACGAGTACCGCTACGCCAATGGGCAGCTAGTGACCATTATCAAGAAGAACTCCTTGAAAAACTTTATAATCCGCCTGCTGCCAGCCTCGAAATAGCTAGGCGGGCAGCCCCGCCAGCACCTGCTTGGCGTTGCTCACGTGGTCGGTAGCACCGCTCAGCGAATTGAAGATGTATTGAATAACACCCGCTTTGTCAATCACAAACGTGACGCGGCCGGGAAGCAAGCCCAGCAGGGCGCGGGGCACTTCGTACAGCTTGCGGACTTTGCCGTCGGTATCGGCCAACAGCTCGAAGGGCAGGCGGTGCTTCTGGGTAAATTTCTGGTGCGACGTCTCGCTGTCGGAGCTAATGCCCACGACTTCGGCCCCGAGGTCTTTAAAATCCTCGTACTGGTCGCGAAACGAACAGGCTTCGGCCGTGCAGCCGGGCGTATCGTCTTTGGGATAAAAATAAAGCACCACGTGCCGGCCGCGCTGGTCGGCAAGGCGAAAAGTTGCGCCGGAAGTGGTTGTGAGGGTGAAATCGGGAGCGGACTGGCCTACCTGGAGCATCGGAGTCGAAGAGTTGATTTGAAGCCACAAAGTAACGGCACGGTGGGGCTTTGCGGTGGCAGCAGCATCTTTGCGGTCTCTCGTTGCTGGTTTCTGGTTGCAGTGTTCGTGTCTGAACCCAGGCAGGACTTATCCACTTGGCCCATTTTCAACTTCATTGCCTAGTGCTTTAGCGCCGGGCAATGCTTTAGAGACGAGAGTGTGTGAGTGCTATGTGGATTCAGTCTCGAATACCTCAACCAGCAACTAATAGCCAGTTTTTCCATGTCCCAGCCTCGCATCAGCGTCATCATTCCGGCTCATAATGAGGCCAATGCCATTGGGTTGGTGCTGGGCGAAATACCGGCCGGACTGGTGCAGGAAGTGGTGGTGGTAGATAATAATTCGACCGATGATACCAGCGCGGCGGCGCGGGCGGCCGGGGCCACCGTGCTGCGCGAGCCCCGCCCCGGCTACGGCTACGCCTGCCTGGCGGGCATGGCCTACGTGTTTGGCAAGCCGCAATCCGAACAGCCCGACCTCGTCGTATTTCTCGACGGTGACCACTCCGATTTCCCCGAGCAAATGCCCGACCTGCTAGCCCCCCTGCTGGCCGGGCAGGCCGATATGGTTATCGGCTCGCGGGCGCTGGGCGTGCGCGAAAAAGGCTCGCTGCTGCCCCAGCAACGGTTCGGCAACTGGCTGGCCTCGCGGTTGCTGCGGCTGCGCTACGGCGGGCACGTCACCGATTTGGGCCCGTTTCGGGCCATCCTCGCCCCTGCCCTGCTGGCCCTGGACATGGAAGACAAAACCTACGGCTGGACGGTGGAAATGCAGGTAAAAGCCGCCCGCCAGGGCCTGCGCACCGTGGAAGTGCCCGTACGCTACCGCAAGCGCATCGGCACGAGCAAGGTTTCGGGCACGGTGCGGGGCACGCTGGGGGCCGGCTATAAAATTCTGTGGACCATTTTTCGGTATTGGTAAGGTTGTGGTAACGCTTGTGTCCGCCCGCCTGCTCAGGTTATTCTTTTTTGTGTTGTTCGTGTCAATTTTTTACTTCTGATGCCGCTGCTGGCCCTTTTGCTGGTCGTGCTGTACGGCTTGTGCCTGCTGTTTATTCTGTGCTTCAGCACGGGGCAGTGGCAGCTCACGCGCCTGGCGCGGCGGGCCTACGCTACGCCGGCGGCCCCGGCGCGGCCCGTGCCCGACACCTGGCCCCGCGTCACGGTGCAACTGCCGCTTTATAACGAGCAGAACGTGGTTGAGCGCGTCATCGACGCTACTGCCGCGCTCGACTACCCCCGCCAGCAGCTGCACATTCAGGTGCTCGACGACTCGACCGATGCCACGGTGGCGCTGGCTGCCGCCCGCGTGGCCCACCACGCCGCGCGGGGCTTGTGCATCAGCCACGTGCGCCGGCCCACCCGCGAGGGCTACAAAGCCGGGGCCCTGCGCCACGGCCTCGCAGAAACCGACGGCGAATTCATTGCCATTTTCGATGCCGACTTTGTGCCGGAGCCCGATTTCCTGCGCCGCACCATTCCGTACTTCCTGCACGATGAGCGGGTGGGCGTGGTGCAAACCCGCTGGGGCCACCTCAACCAAAACGAGTCGCTACTGACCCGCCTGCAAGCTTTTGGGCTCGACGCACACTTTCTCATCGAGCAGGTAGGGCGCACGTTTGCCGGCTACTTCATCAACTTCAACGGCACCGGCGGCGTGTGGCGGCGCAGCTGCATTGCCGATGCCGGCGGCTGGCACACCGACACCCTTACCGAAGACCTCGACCTGAGCTACCGCGCCCAGCTGCGCGGCTGGCGCTTCGTGTACCGCCCCGAAATTGTGGCCCCCGCCGAGCTGCCCGCCGCCATGGATGCCCTCAAGTCGCAGCAGTTCCGCTGGACCAAGGGCGCGGCCGAAACCGCCCGCAAGCACCTGGGCTCCATGTGGCGCTCGGGCCAGCCGCTGGCCACCAAGCTCCAGGCCACGTTTCACCTGCTCAACAGCTCGGTGTACGTCGTCATCCTGCTCATGGCCCTGCTGAGCGTGCCGCTGGTGTTTGTGCGCGCCCATTACCGCGAATACCAGTTGGTGTTCCAGCTGGCTTCGGTGTTTCTGATTGGGTTCACGCCACTCATTTACCACTACTACACCACCTGGCGGCTGGCCCAGCCCGACAAGCCGCTGTGGCGCTATCCGGGCTTTTTTCTACTGTTTTTATCAGTGTCGATGGGCCTGGCGCTGCACAATTCGCGAGCAGTGATTCAGGGCTGGCTGGGGCAGCGCACGCCCTTTGTGCGCACACCCAAAGCGGGTAGCGGCAGCGCGGCACAACGGCGCTACCGCACGGGCGGCATCGGCATTTTAGTGGTGCTGGAAGGCTTGTTGGCCGCCTATTTCGCCTTCGGCCTGGGCGCGGGCATTTATTTTGGCGATGGGGGCCTGCTGCCTTTCCACGCCCTGCTCACGGTGGGTTTCGCCGCAGTTTGCTACTATTCAATCCGTCACGCGCGGTAGGGGGCTGGATGCTGATTGTATTGACTGGTTAAAGCGACCCAAGGCTTTGTTCGGGAAGTTCCCGCAGAGGTGCGCAGATGAGCCGCCAAAGGACGCCGAGCTCGGCTGGCGTGAAGGTCACCGTCAATTCAACGAATAATCAAGAATCAGAAACCAGCAACTACTTTCCCTTTGCCACTCAAGCTTCCTTCCGTTTCTCAGCTCCTGGCGTTGCTCCTTTCGGGCGCGGCCTACGCGGGCCTGGCGTATGCTACGCCCCGGGCAGAGTTTGGGCAGCTGCTGGGGCTGTTTGGGGTAGCGCTGCTGGCCTATGCGTGGCTGCTGCGCAGCCGGTTGCCGTGGCGCTGGGGGCTGAGGGCGGCCCTGCTGGTGCGGCTGCTTTGGCTGCCGGCCGCGCCCGCCCTGTCCGACGATGTGTACCGCTTCCGCTGGGATGGGCTGCTGGTGGCCAACGGGGTCAACCCTTTCCGGTTTCGGCCCGATGAAATTATTGCCGACGGAGCCCGCGCGGCCATCCCCAACGAGGCGGCGCGGGCCGTGGCGCTGCCGCAGCTTCAGCAGCTGTATCGGGTCATCAACTCGCCACACTACTACTCAGTTTATCCGCCGGTGTGCCAGGCCGTTTTCGGGGCGGCCGCCCGCCTGTTTCCGGCGTCGGAAATGGGGTTTGTCGTGAGCCTGCGGCTGGTGATTCTGGCGGCCGAAGCGGGCGTGGCCGGGCTGCTGTTGGCCCTGCTGCCCGCGTTGGGCGGCCCGCCCGAGCGGGCCCTGCGCTACCTGCTGCACCCGTTGGTCATCGTCGAGCTCACCGGCAACCTGCATTTCGAGGGCGTGGCGCTCTGTTTCACCCTCCTGGCCCTGTGGCTGCTGAGCCGGCAGCGCTGGGCCATTTCGGCGGGGGCGCTGGCGCTGGGCATGGCCACCAAACTGCTCCCCCTGCTGGCCCTGCCCCTGCTGGTGCGGCGGCTGGGCCTGCGCCGGGCCGCCGCCTACGCCGCGCTGAGCGTCGGAGCTTTCACCCTGCTTTTTGGCCCGTTCCTGTCCATTGAGCTCCTCGGGAATATCAGCCGGAGCCTGCGCTTGTACTTCCGCAGCTTCGAGTTCAACGCCAGCGTGTATTACCTGCTGCGCCCCGTCGGCATTTGGCTTACTACCTACAATCAAATTGCCGTTATCGGGCCGTTGCTGGCCCTGGGCAGTGGCGTGGCCGGGCTCGTGCTGGCGTGGCGCGAGCGGCGGCCGCGCCTGGCTTCATTGCCCCAAACGCTGCTGCTCATGCTCAGCGCCTACTACGCGCTGGCTACTACGGTTCACCCGTGGTACCTCACCCTGCTCATTGGCCTGAGTGCGTTGTCGCGCTTCCGGTTTCCGTTGGTATGGGGCGGGCTGGCGGTGCTTTCCTACGCGGCCTACCGCACCAGC
>JAYULN010000728.1:0-7469 GCA_043763525.1 Hymenobacter sp. | reverse complement strand
CAGTGGGCCCGCCGCCCACCACCACAATATTGAGCAGTGCCTGCTTGGCGGCGGGGTCGTCGGTGAGCAGGGCTTTTTCGAAATTCTGGAAAATGAAGCTCCGCAGGTTCAACGCGTTGGGGATGCTTTTAATCTGCATCGCGTTGCGCTCGATGCTCTCCAGGCCGAAGAAATTGGTGAGCGAGCCGGTGGCCAGCACCAGGTAGTCGTAGCGAATGTCGCCTACGCTGGTGAGCACCCTATTGCGGGCCGAATCGATGCGCTGCACATCGGCCATGCGGTAAAAGAAGTTAGGCTGGCCCGCAAAAATCTTTCGAATGGGGTAGGCAATGCTATCGGCTTCGAGGGCCCCGGTAGCCACTTGGTAGAGCAGCGGCTGGAAGTTGTGGTAGTTGTTGCGGTCGACGACCACGACTTGCACTGGGGCGTGGCGCAGGGCCTTGGCCAGGCGCAGCCCACCAAAGCCGCAACCGATAATAACTACGCGCGGATGCGCCGAAACGGGAAGATTAGTATCCATCAGGGACCACAGATTAAACGGAGTTTAGCTAATTGAACGGATTTTTTGTGGTTCTGTTCGTGCGCCTTGCGCGCAACGAGCACAGCAACCCTTTGCTTCGCCAACAAAAAAGGCTGCCCAATTGGGCAGCCCACGCACTTATCAACTGCTAAAAACAGGCCAGCGAAAATTCTAAAAAACCGTTCAATCAGCTAATGTCCATTCAATCTGCGGGCTAGTAATCGTCGCCGGCTTTCTTTTTGAACTCGCCCTTTTTCACCTGCTGAATCAATTGCAACCAGCTGAAAGGGTTGAGCAACGGGTTATTGGAGTACTGGTTAGGGGCCATGCCCTGGCGGGCATCGTAGTTGTATTGCTGCTGCTGCATGGTTTGGCGGAAGTTGGCCACCGCGCCCACGGGCTGCGAGTTGAAGATGCGGCGCATGAGCTGGGCATTCAGGTTGTCGGTGGCAGCGCTGCCGCGCTCGGTGGGCAGGCGCAGGGCCAGGAAGGCCTTTTTGAAGTCGCGCTCGGTGGTGTAGGGAAACACGCGAACTTCGCCCAGCATGGTGGCATCTTCGCGCAGCTGGATGATGACGGAATAGCTTTGGCGCTGGAAATCAGCGGGAATGACGATGGTTTGGTTGGCGTAGCCCAGCGAGCGGATAACGACGCTGTCGCCGGCCAGCACGGCCATCGAGAAGTAGCCGTAGGCGTTCGACGAGGTGCCCCGGCCGGCTTTGGGTACGTAAATAGTTGCTCCCGGCACGCCCAGCAGGCTGTCGCCGCTGGCCACAATGCCCGTGAACTGGATGACGCGGCGCTTGCCCTGGGCGTGCGCCGCCGGGCTCGCCAGCAACAGCCCGCCCAGCAGGGCCACGGCAAAAACAAGGAAGAAGCGGCGAAGGCGCAAGAAATCAAGCATTTTTAAGAGACAGTAGAACAAATATACGGCCTCAGGTTCGGGGCCGATGGTACCTTTGGTGGGGAACAACGAAGGGCCCATCGCCCTTCCCAGACAGCAGATGCGCTTGAAACATTTCACGGTTGCTTTCGGGCAGCAACTTTTTAAAGCTTTGGGCGATGAAAGCCGGGTGCGCATCCTGCACTTGCTGTGGCGCAACCGCGAAATGGTGGTGGCCGACCTCGAACAGGTGCTGGATTTCACCCAGACCAAGACCAGTCGGCAATTATCGTACTTAAAGAATGCAGGTTTGGTGAACGTGCGCCGGTTGGATAACTGGATGTACTATTTTCTGAAAGAAGAGGCGGAGGAATTGCTCCAGCAGTTGCTCGGCTTCATGGAAAAAGACCCGCAGCTGCTGCACGACCAGCAGGTATACCAAACCTTGTGGTCGAACCGCGAGCTGGCCGCGTATAAACTGCAAAACCGCCACTGGCACGGAGCCTAGCGCACTAACTTTTTGCTCAATGATTGCCATTCGCCGCATTTTCGTTTGCACCAACCAAAAATCCGGGGTGGGGGAGGATGTGGCCAAGGCCCTGAAAAAAGAGTTGAAGCACCAGGGCCTCAAAAAGCAGGTGGTGGCTGGCCAAAAGCGGCTCATCCAGGTGCAGACCTGCAACTGCCTCGACCTTTGCAAAAACTGTAAAAAAGGCCCCGGCGCAGCCCTTATCGTCTACCCCGCAGGCATCGTGTATGGCAACGTGCGCCCCGCTGATGCCGCCGAGCTGGTGGCTGAATACCTGGGCCGGGGACTGGTACTAAAGCGGCTCCTGCTTGAGGAGTAACATGAGTCTGCCACCGCAATGCCAACCGTAGCGCACCGGAATCCGTTGATAGAAAAATTCAACAGTTTTTACCCATCGCTCCCATGCGTTCTTCTCTAGCGGCCCTGCTTTTGTCGGGGTTGGCCCTCTCTGCCGCCGCGCAGCCCGCCGCCCCCCCCGATTCGGTATCCACCGCTCCCCCCGCCGGCCTGGCCCCGCTGGCCACCCGCGCGGCCGCCCATGCCGCGACTTCCAAGTCCTTCGGCCAGTTGGGTAAGAACGGAACCTTAACTCTGCTGCCCATTCCGGTGATATTTTACCAGGCCGAAACGGGCTTGGGCTACGGCTTGGGTGGCTTGCTGAGCGGCCGTTTCTCAAGCGACACCCTCACCCGCCCGTCCAACGCCCGGTTGCAGTACTGGACCACCACCGAAGGCCAATCGCTCATTCAGCTGGTGCATACGGTGTACACGCCCGGCGAGAAATTTTACCTGAACGGGGAAATCAGCGCCTACGATATTTTGCTCTTCTACTATGGCAAAGGCCCCAAATCGGCCAGCGTCGACGAGTCAGAAACAAAGTATAAGCTGTTCATTGTCAATCAGCGGGTGCAAAAACAGATAGCTCCCCGGCTATTCTTTGGCGCACTCTACCGTTTCACCAACGTAACCAAGGTTGACATTCCGCTCCGCAACAAGAACGACGACCGCCCCAACGTGTTTCTTACCGACCCGCGTGTGAGCGAGCGGGAACGCCAGGACACCCGCGTTTCGGGCTTGGGCCCGGTGCTTACCTACGATAGCCGCGACGTGCAGCTGGCCGCTTTCCGGGGCAATTTGCTCGACGTTAGCGCCACTTTCAACGGCACCGGGTTGGGCTCTGACTATCGCTTTGTGCGCTACCAGCTCGATGCCCGTCACTTCCAGCCCATCGTATCCAACCGCACCATTCTGGCTTTGCAGTTTCTGGGACAGGTCCACACCGGCGACGTGCCGTTTCGGGAACTGGCCGGCCTGGGGGCCAACCTGGGCGGTACGCTCTACAACAATGCCAACCTGTTGCGCGGCATCTACGAGCAGCGCTTCCGCGACCGCCAAATGGTGATGTTTCAGGCTGAGCTTCGGCAGAAACTGTTCTGGCGCATCGATGGGGCCGTTTTTGGCGGCGTGGGCAACGTGAACAACTACATCGACAAGTTCAACCTGAGCGATACGAAGTATGCCGGCGGCGCGGGTATCCGCTTCAATTTCATCCGCCGCGACCGGGTGAACCTGCGCCTCGATTACGCCGGCGGCACGGGCAGCTCGCCGGGCATCCTGTTTGCCATCGGCGAAGCTTTTTAGGCGGAAGCTTGATTTTGTCAATTGAAAAAGCCCTTTTCCGCGATTGGAAGAGGGTTTTTTGTTGCAGCTTGGTTGAGCATTCACCTTCAATAACTTCAGCAGCGCATCGAGTCTGGTAACACGGTTCTGATGCCGTTTGCGGCAGCTCCAAATTATAAGCTGGACCTTATCCTTTCACTCAGGGCGGCGTACACCGGGCTGATGCACCGCGCTACCCCCGCCCGCTTCCTCGCTGCCCACGAGGCCACTGCTTCCGCACCGCCCGTTCTGGCCGGTTTTCTGCTTTCTCTCGTTCCGCTTCGCGATGCATGCGCCACACGGCTGCACCAGCAGCTGCCGCCCCCGCGTGCCGGGCTGCGGGTAAGCGTCATCATTCCGGCCAAAGACGAGGCCGCCAACCTACCCGCTACGCTGACCTCCCTGGCCGCTCAAACCAACTGGCGGGGCCGGGCCCTGCCGCCCAATACCTTCGAGGTGATTGTGCTGGCCAATAACTGCGCCGATGCCACGGCCACGGTAGTGCGCCGGCAGGCGTGGCGGTACCTGGGGCAAATTGGCGCAGCGCGTCCGGGCCTGGGCCAGGGCGGCTTCGCTCACATCCACGGCCAGCAGGTGGCCGCAGCGCGCGGCCAGCTGCGCCGTGAGCACGCCCAGCGAACAGCCGATTTCAAACGCGGCGGGGTAGTGGGGGCGGGGCAGCACGGCCAGCCGGGGGCAGGGTGTGGGGCTGGTTCTCGTTCATGGCTTGGTTCAGGACGAAATGGTTTCCAAAAAAACTTCATACGGCCTGGCAAAGTGCGCCAGCAGTTCTTCCGATAATAAAAAGCCCGCGGTATTATCGGTAAACACGCCGGGAGCCACCTGCGAGCGGTGCGCGGCAATGGCCCGCTGCTTCAGTGGGGCCACCGCCCCCATTGCCAGCCGGAACCCGCGCACGCCATCGGCCGGGGTGGGCAGGTCGTCGGGGGCGGCACGCTCCCAGGCCCACACCACGTATTCGAGGCGGCGCGGGGGGCTTGGCAGGGCGGCCAGCGCCGCCTGCACCAGCTGGCTCGTGGCGCGATGGTCGGGGTGCGGGTCGCGCCGCCAGGGCACCAGCACGGTGGTAGTGTGTTGGGCAATCAGGAAATCGCGGAGCCGGGCGCACGCCTTCGGCCGGGTCTTCGGTGTTCCAAACCCCAAAAAGCCGTCCGGCGCGGGCATCGGCCGCGTAGCACGCCACCTGCGCCGCCGTGCCCAGCTGCTGAATGAGCAGCAGCGCGTTCAGATGGCCCTCATACACGCGGCCCACCGCTAGGTTGCCGCGCCCAATGTGCTGCAACACCCGCAGCAGCGGCAGCGTGGCCGTCGGGGTGTGCAGGCCGGCCCCGCCCAGCGCCGCCGGCAGCCCCGCCGTGAGCAGCCCTGCTGCCCGCAGCCAGCCAAATTCCTCAGTCGGAAAAGCGCCCACCACGTCGGTTTCGGCGGCCTGGGTAAACAGGCGCGAGGCCAGCCGGCTCGCCGCCGTCTCGGCCTGCGCCGGGCTGGCCAGGGCCGGGTCGGTGGTGGGGCTGGGCTCGGCGGGAGCAAGGACGGTTTCGAGGCAGGTACCAAGTAAAAGTTCGGCGGACATGCGTTTGGGGAGCGAAAAGGGCGGCTGTTTAAGGCTACACCGCAGAAGCTGCAGCATGGTTCAGCTTGAGTAGAGGATGGCTTCAGCGGGGTGGTAGTAACAATTCGGTAACGCAAGCGGCGGGTGCCCGCTGGCCCCGCGCCGTACCTTCGTAGCGGCAATTCCGCCAGCACTTTTCGCCCGTTTTATGTCGTCCCGCCCCATTCGCGCCGCGCTGCTTTCCGTGTATCACAAAGACCGATTGGCCCCTTTGGTGGAGGTGCTACGGCAGCATGGCGTGACGCTGTACTCGACGGGCGGCACCCAGCAATTTCTGGAAGAGCAGGGGGCCGAAGTAACGGCCGTGGAAGACCTCACGGGTTTCCCCGAAGTATTTGGTGGTCGCGTAAAAACCCTGCACCCCAAGGTATTCGGTGGTATTCTGCACCGCCGCCACGAGGCCGGCGACCTGGCCCAGGCCGAGCAGCACGGCATCCCACCCATCGACCTGGTAGTGGTTGATTTATACCCCTTTGAAGAAACCGTGGCCAGCGGAGCCGCCGAAGCCGAAGTCATTGAGAAAATCGATATCGGCGGGATTTCCCTGCTGCGTGCCGCCGCCAAAAACTACCGCGACGTGCTGGTAATCAGCAGCCGCGACCAATACGCCGCCGTAACCGACCTGCTGACTGCCAAAAACGGCACCACCGACCTCGACGACCGCCGCCATTATGCCGCCGCCGCCTTCGCCACCACCAGCCACTACGATACCGAAATTTTCAAGTACGTGAGCCAGGGTACGGCTTTGGAAGTGAAGAATGCCGAGGCTTCAGCCAATAATTCTTCATTCCTCATTCCTGATTCTTCATTAAGCGGAGCGTCAACGCCGTTGCGATATGGCGAAAATCCCCACCAGGCCGGCACATTCTACGGCAACCTGGCGGCCCTGTTCGACCAGCTGCACGGCAAGCAGTTGAGCTACAACAACCTCGTGGACGTGGACGCGGCCGTGATGCTGATGGCCGAATTCACCGATGGCGAGCCAGCCTGCGCCATCCTCAAGCACACCAATGCCTGCGGCGTAGCCCAGGCCGCCACGCTGCGCGAGGCCTACGTCAATGCCCTGAGCTGCGACCCCACTTCGGCCTTTGGCGGCGTTATCATCGTGAACAAGGAAGTGGACGCGGCCACCGCCGTCGAGCTCAACCAACTGTTTTTTGAAGTGCTGATTGCGCCCGGCTTTGCCGCCGAGGCCTTGCCCGTGCTCCAAAGCAAGAAAAACCGCATTCTGCTGCGCCAGAAGCCGGTGGAATTTCCGGCCAGGCAAATCAAAACCCTGCTCAACGGCATTATCGAGCAGGATGCTGACCGCCAGACCGAAACCGTAGCCGATTTCCGCGTCGTAACCCAATCGGCCCCCATCGACGAAGAAATGACGGCCCTGGAGTTTGCCGGTAAAATCTGCAAGCACACCAAGAGCAACACCATTGTGCTGGCCCGCGCCGGCCAGCTGCTGGCCTCCGGCGTGGGCCAGACCAGCCGCGTCGATGCCCTGCGCCAGGCCATCGAGAAGGCCCGCGCCTTCGGCTTCGACCTACACGGTGCCGTGATGGCCTCCGATGCCTTCTTCCCCTTCCCCGACTGCGTCGAAATTGCCGGCGCGGCCGGCATCCGCGCCGTGGTGCAGCCCGGCGGCTCCATCAAGGATGCCGACAGCATTCGGGCCTGCGACGAGCTGGGCATGGCCATGGTACTCACCGGCGTGCGGCATTTCAAGCACTAAAAAAACCGGCTGGCAGCAAAAAAATCCCTTCCTTAATTTTAAGGAGGGGATTTTTTTGCTGCACCGAACATTCCTTCTTTCGCTAAGGCAGGCAGTGTTGTTCCACCGTTCACCAACCCCGCCCAAACCTTCCGTACCTTTGCCCATTATTTTGTCCCGGTCCCGACCTGGGCTTCGCCTTATTGTAGCTAACTCAATGGGTTTCTTTAATTTCCTGACCAGCGACATTGCCATTGACCTGGGAACGGCCAACACGCTCATCATCCACAACGATAAAATCGTGGTGGATGAGCCGAGCATCATCGCCAAAGACCGAACCACCAATAAAGTCATCGCCGTGGGCCGCCAGGCCCAGCAGATGCACGAAAAAACGCACGACAACATCCGCACCATCCGCCCGCTGAAGGATGGGGTAATTGCCGATTTCCATGCCGCCGAGGAAATGATTAAGGGCATGATTAAGATGATTGACACGCGCAACCGGCTGTTTCAGCCCTCGCACCGCATGGTTATCTGCATCCC
>JAYULN010000727.1:0-3003 GCA_043763525.1 Hymenobacter sp. | reverse complement strand
CCGGCGCGGGCTTCGAGCGGGGCCGTGGCCAGGGCGGCGCGCAGGCCGGGCTCGTCCAGGCTCAGGGCCGTGCCGTGGGGGTGGGCGGCGGCCAGCGGCGAGGCGACGGCCGCCGCGCGGGCGGCGGCATCGGCCCGAAAAAAAGCCGGGGCCGGCCGCTGCTGGCCCTGCGCCCCGAGCGCCAGGCCTAAGGCCGCGAGCAGCAGCACGCCGTAGCGGCGCAGGCTGCGCCCGGAGCCCATATTCGTGGCCGGCCGCAGAAGCGCGGGAAGGCCGTCGTAAGGTTGTTTCATCGAAGAAGAATGAAGGGTAAAAAAAGCAGTCATCAAAGGCAAGGAAAGCGTTGGGCCCTCGGCATCGGAGTCGTCCGGGGCCGGCCCCCGCGCGGGAACCGGCCCTTTCCAGGCGTTCAGGGGCTTATTGGAGCACGACTGGCTTGGCCACTGTGACCGGGCCGGCCTGCAGGCGCAGGGTGTACACGCCCGCCGCCAGCCCACCGGTTTCGACCGCGAGCGTGGTGCCGGCGGCCGGCAGGGCCGCCGTTTGCTGGCGCACCGTCTGGCCCAGGGCGTTGACCAGCGTGGCCCGCACCGTGGCCGCCCCCGCCACCGCCGGCACCCGCACGGCGAAGGCCGCGTGGGCCGGGTTGGGGTACACCGCCGGGGCCCAGTCGGCGTTCGGAGCCTTGGTGGCCGTGGCCGTGGCCACCACCACCGTCACCACAGCCGGGGCCGTGCTGGTGTTGCCGTCGGCATCGGTCAGGGTCAGGGTCACGGGTATGCCGTTCACCACGGGCGGGGCGTCGGTGCTCCACGTAGGGCCGCCGGTAAGCGTGCCCAGGTTGGCCGCCGTGCCGGTGCCGTCGGCCGCCGTCAGGCCGTTGCCTTCACTGAAGCGGTAGTAGGCCACCAGGCCGGCCGTGCCGCCGGGCAGGCCCACGCCTTTGGTGGCGTGCAGCTGGGCGGCCGTGCGGGCCACGTTCCACACCCGCACCTCGTCAATGCTGCCGGGGAAATACTCCCCAAAGTTGGTCGAGCCGATGCGCAGGTTGCCGACGTTGGGCACGTTGTGGCCCCTGGGCGTGTCGCTGCCCACGGCCACCCCGTCGAGGTAAATGGTGCGGGTGGTGCCGTCGTAGGTGGCCGCCACATGGTGCCAGGCCCCGACCAGGCTGGCCGTGCGCACCTCCAGGTCGTTAGCCCACCAATAGTTCAAGAGACCGGTGGCGGTCAGGCGCAGGGCGTTCACTAGGTTGGGGGCACCGGGGCTGCCCCAGCCGATGATGCCGTAGCCGCCCATGGCCGTGGGCTTCACCCAGGCCTCGATGGTGTAGTTGCTGTTGCCCACTGGCACCGTGGTCCCGTAGTCCACGTTCACGTACTGGCCGCTGCCAGTGAAGCGCAGGGCGCTGGCCACGGCGGGCGGCCTGATGTCGGCCGTCGTGAAGGTATTAGGCGAGACGCTCAGGAATGCCGCCGGGGCCGGACCGCAGCTGGCGGTGCTGCCGTTGTTGACGGCGGTGGCGGCCAGCGTGGCCGTGCCGTTCGCGTTCAGGGTCACGGTCACGTTCCGGGCCAGGGCCACGGGCAGCGGGCACACCGTAAAGGGCAGGCTGCTGGCCGGGCTCGTGCCGTTGGGCGTGGCCACGCGCAACGGGCCGGTCGCGGCCCCGGCGGGCACGATGATGCCCGTGAGCTGGGTGCCGGCAGCGTTCGCCGCGAAGCCGTTGTTGACGACGTTGGCGCTGCTGCCGCTAAAAATTACCTGGGTCGTGGCGCTCAGGCCGGTGCCGGTGAGGGTGAGGCGGGCCCCCATGGCCCCGCTAGCGGGCGTGAAGCTGCTGATGACGGGCGCGGGGCCCGCCGTGTGGGGCAGCACCGTGAACGGCAGCCCGTTGCTGGTGCCACCGGGCGTGGTCACGGTCAGGGTGTAGGCCCCGGCGGCCAGGCCGGCGGGCACCCGCACGTCGGTAATGCCCGTGCTGCCGCCCACCACGAAGCCGGCGGCGGCCGGCGTGGCCGTGCCGCCGCCGTTGGTGAAGGTCACAGCCGTGGCCCCGCTCAGGGCGATGCCCGTCACGCGCAGCACCGTGGTCACCACGCCCGCGCTGGAACTCAGCGTGGCCAGCACCGGCGTGGGTATCACCGTGAAGTCATTGGCCGTCACGCCCACGCCCAGCGGGGTGAAGACGGCCAGCAGCCCCGTGGTGGCCCCCACCGGCACCGTGGCCGTAATGCGGATGGCCGAGTTCACGGTGAACCCCGGCACGCTCACGCCGTTGAGCGTCACCCGGGTCGCCCCCGTCAGGTTGGCCCCCGTCAGCGTGACCACCGTGCCAATCGGGCCACCGTTGGGCGTGAACGAGTCGATGACCGGCAAGAGCGGCACGGTGAAATCGGTGGCCGAGGTGGCCGTGCCCAGCGGCGTGGTCACGACCAGCCGGCCCGTGCTGGCGTTGCCGGGCACCAGGAGCGTGAGCCGGGTGGCCGAGTTGACGAAAAACGTCGGCACGTCCGCCCCGTTCAGGGTCACCTGGGTGGTGCCCAGCAAGTTGGTGCCGCTCACCAGCACCGTCGTGCTCACCGGCCCCGAAGCGGGCGTGAAGCTGGCGATGGTAGGCAGCGAGCCCACCAGGAATGGCGTAGCCGAAACCCCCCGGCCTAAGGGCGTGCTCACCGTAATCAGGCCGGAGGTGGTGCCCGCCGCCACCGTGGCCCGCAGGCTGGTGGCCGAGACCACCGTGAACGCGCTGGCCGCCTTGCCGTTGAAGGCCACGGCCGTAGCCCCGCTCAGGTTGAGCCCCGTGAGCGTAACCACCGTGCCCACCGGCCCGGTAGCCGGCGTGAAGCTGCTAATCACCGGGCCGGGGCCGGGCGTGAGGACGAAATCGGCATTCGAGATGTCGAAGAAGTAATTGTCGGCGGCTTCGACCATTACCCGCGCCGTGGTGCTGGGCGCGTTGGGCACCGTGATGCTGGCCGAGCCGGAGTTGGCCACGCCGCT
>JAYULN010000726.1:0-3004 GCA_043763525.1 Hymenobacter sp. | reverse complement strand
GCAGAATGGCTTGGGTTTTCATCGCAAATGGAAAATTAATCGGAAGAAAAACAGGTGCCTGAGGGGAAGTCGCGCCCAGCGTAGCCGGCTGAGAATGGAATACGCTACGGTAGTAGAAGAGGTCTGACTTTCGAGGCTCGGTATGGTAAACGGATTATGGTTGTATAATGTTTAATTGTGCAAAACTAAATTAATAAAAATGGCACAGCTTGCTGGTATGAGCTGTTTTGCAATCGGTATAAATGCCAGTAGCGCGGACTTAGCGAGTCCGCGCGTGGCCTGAACCACGCGCGGACTCGCTAAGTCCACGCTACGTATGGGCAACCGAGCGGGCGTTACCGTTGGTTGCGGATGATGAGGTTGTTGAACGTGGCCGTGCGGCCTTCCACGCCCTGGGCCACGAGAGCCACGCGCACGCCGCGGTCCCAGGGCGGCAGGTAGGTGCCGTTGAGGGTGAAGCCTTCGGTGGGCAGGGGTTGCCAGGTGGTGCCGTCGGTGCTGTAGGCAAAGCGGTAGCGCTGACCGCCCCACACTTCGAGGCGCAAACTGAGGGTGGCGCAGGGTTCGACGAATACCTGCACAAGGACTTGGTGCAGGCCGCTTTTCAGGTGCCAGATTTGGAGCTGGCCGTTGCCGGCCATCAGGGCCAGGGCGTTGTAGGGGTCGCCCACGGCTGCGAGGCCGGCGAAGGTATCGGCGGGCAGGTTGGCGAAATCGAGGGTGGTGGCGGCCTTGTAGGTGGCGGCGTGGGTGCGGCGGGCCACGATGGTGCCCAGGCGCGCGTTGGTAGCCGCGAGGTGCAGCTGCCCGTGCCGCACCGCCGCGTTGGGCAAAGGGTTGCCGATGGGCCACTGCCACTCCAGCCCCAGCCGGTCGTCGGCAAACTCCTCGGCCACGTTGAAGCGGGCCATGTTGGCGAGGGCCGGAGCCTGGGGACTGCGGCGCTCAAACTCGGGCCAGCCCTCGGTGTTCCAGGTGAACTCACTTAACAAGCCCTGGCGGCCCACAAACTCGTGGCTTTCGGCCGCGTAGGCGTGGTGGAGCAGGAACCAGCGGCCGTCCAGCTCGGTCACGGTGCCGTGGCCGGGGCATTTCCAGGTGGTGTTGCGGTCGAGGATGGGGTTCTGGTCATACTTCTCCCAGGGGCCGAGCAGCTGGCGCGAGCGGGCCACGCCGGTGGCGTAGTTGCAGCTTTTGCCGCAGCAAGAGTTGCCGGCGTAGAACATGTAGAACCAGCCGTTGTGCCGCACCAGGGCCGAGCCTTCCACCAGCGGGCCTTCCCAGCGGGCATCGTTGCCGAACAGCTCGGTGGCCTCGCCGAGGAGGGCGGTGCGCTCGCCGTTCAGGCGCTGCGCCCAGATGGGGGTGTCCTGGTAGCAGGAGTTGCCGTCTTCTTTCCAGATGAGGTAGAGGTCGCCGTGCTCGTCGGGCATGGCAAAGCCGTCGATGGAGCCGGCCGCCTGGCCCACCAAAATGCCGTGGTCGGTATAGGGGCCGGCGGGGTGGTCGGCGCTGGCCACGGCCACGCACAGCACGCCGCCTTTCTGGCGGGCGGTGTAATAGATGTAGGTGCGGCCGTTTTCGTGGTAAATCTCGGGAGCCCAGAAGTTGGAGCCGGCCCAGTCGGGCAGCTTCTCGGGGAAAACGTGGCCCACCAGCTCCCAATCGAGCAAATTCTTCGAGGTGAAAATGGGGAACACGGCACCCCACTCAGCGGAGGTAGCGCTGGCCCAGTAGGTATCGCCGATGCGGGTGACGGTGGGGTCGGGGAAGTCGCCGGGCAGCACCACCTGGTCGTAGCCCCGGCGGGTGGGGGCGGGGGCAATGACGGGCGAAACGCCGGCGCTGGTAGCCCAAGGGGCGGCCTGTTCTAGTTCGATTGACACGGTGGGAGGTGCAAGAGCAGAAGAAAAGAAAGGTGGCCTCGGCGGGTTCAGCTTTCCATATTAGAAAGGTAGAGATTTTGAGCGAGTGGCGAGGCAGAAAATGTATTTATCCGGGTAGCTGCCTAAAAATAATCGACGAACGAATAGTTGCACTCGGTGAACGATATCAGGGTAAATACGGAGAACGATTCCCTGACAATGGCCGCTGGTTGTATTGAAGGGTTATGTATGAATTCAGTTTAATTGCTATGTATGCAAAGCATAATTTGCGCCACACTAACTATGGTTGAGGTAATGATTTTGGTAAAAATTTGATTATGCCAAGAATATTCGAAAGCGAAGATGGGCGGGCGGACTCCTTTTAGCGGGGCTGGCGGCTTGGACTATCCCGCTAAATCTAATTTGGGCGGGGCGCAGGCGCAACCGGCCACGCCAGTGGCTCAAGCAGCCGGGCAGCAGTTGTCGTACAATGGGCGGCGGTCCGAACCGGCCGCTGGGCCAGCTAGCCACCCAACTGGCCGATACAGACTTGCAACCCGTAGAAGCACTGAGCAGCAAGCAAATGCGGAAGCTAAGGCCACTGGCGTTTACCGGCATAGTAAGCGCGGTGCTAGGCAGTGCCGCCCGCGCCGATGTAGCGCCCGAGCTGGCCAAGCAGGACCTGACTCCCAAGGCCCTAAAGCCGCTGGCCGATGCGCTGGACGCTTGCCGCACGGCCCAGCCGGCCCCGCGCAAGTCGATTGATGAGCGGGTGCTATCGGGCGCGGCCCTACGCGACCTAGTGGAAGACCTGATGGTGGAGGTGCGTGCCCTCGACGAGGACATGCTGGTCTTTAAGCTGCTGGACCGGCCGCTGTACGATGGGTATGTGCAGATGCGCAAGATTATCAGCTCCGGCGGGGGGAAGGCGGCGAAGGATAAGCCGGCCGTAACGCCGGCCGTAACGCCGGGGGCTTAAGTTTCTTTAGCTTTGGAAATGAAACCGCCCGCTTCCGTTGGGGAGCGGGCGGTTTTGTAATGTATTAGACCTCTTTCCTGCATAAATTTACAGTGAAAAGCATAAATCAAGTTTAACTCGCTGGTTATGAACGACAAATATACATTATTGAAAGCTAACC
>JAYULN010000725.1:0-3005 GCA_043763525.1 Hymenobacter sp. | reverse complement strand
AAAATGGCACTGGGCTTCCGCTTCGTGAATGCCACCGAGGACGAGCGGTTTCTGGCCCTGACGCTCACCGACGGCAAGGCCGACGGCAACCAGCTGCTGGTGCGCGACCTCCTAGACCCCAAACAGGCTAAAACCTGGACCACGCTCCTTTCGAGCTACGAGTTCAACAACACTGTCATCGGCAATGTGGGTGGTGAAGTGCTGGTGTACACCAATTACAAAGCCCCGAACTACCGCGTGGTCCGCATCGACCCGAAGAAGCCCGCCGAAAGCAACTGGCACGACGTGCTGCCCGAAAGCAAGAACAAGCTGGAGAACGTGACGCAGGTAGGCGGCCGGCTGGTAGCTGATTACCTGAACGATGCCAGCTCGCAGATAAAAGTGTACTCCGAGCTGGGCAAGTTTGAGCACGATGTGAAACTCCCGGCCATTGGCACGGCCAGCGGCTTCGGCGGCCGGCGCGATGCCAAGGCGGTGTACTACGCCTTCACTTCGTTCACCTACCCCACCACGATTTACAAGTACGACCTGGCCACGAACACCAGCACCGTGTTCCGCGCCCCGAAGGTGGACGTGAACCCGGCGGACTATGTAACCACGCAGGTGTTCTACCCGAGCAAGGACGGCACGAAGATTCCCATGTTCATCATCCACAAAAAAGGCGTGGAGCTGAACGGCAAGAACCCGACCTACCTGTATGCCTACGGCGGCTTCAATGTGTCGCTCACGCCCGGCTTCTCGGTGGCCCGCATGCTGTGGCTGGAGAATGGTGGCGTGCTGGCCATCCCGAACCTGCGCGGCGGCGGCGAGTACGGCGAAGCCTGGCACAAAGCCGGCATGACCCCCAACAAGCAGAACGTGTTCGACGACTTCATCGCCGCCGCCGAATACCTCAAAACCACCAAGTACACCGACTACGACCACCTCGCCATCGCGGGCGGCTCCAACGGCGGCCTGCTCGTGGGGGCCACCATGACCCAGCGCCCCGACCTCTGCAAAGTGGCCCTGCCCGCCGTGGGCGTGATGGACATGCTGCGCTACCAGACCTTCACCATCGGCTGGAACTGGGCCCCCGAGTACGGCACCTCGGCCGACCAGAAGCAGTTTGAGAACCTGCTGAAGTTCTCGCCTCTGCATAACCTGAAGCCTGCCGCCTACCCCGCCACGATGGTTACCACCGCCGACCACGACGACCGGGTGGTACCTGCTCACTCCTTCAAATTTACCGCTGCCCTGCAGGCCGCCAACACCGGCCCCAACCCCACCCTTATTCGCGTGGATGTGAACGCCGGCCACGGCGCGGGCAAAAGCACCAAGCTGCAAATTGCCGAGTGGGCCGACGTGTGGAGCTTCTGCTACGCCAACATGGGCGTGGTGCCGGACGTGAAGTAAGCCGGGTAGTTCTCCTACCATTGGAAAGCCCCAGCCCACCCGGCCTTGTCCTTCCCCAAAACTCTGGAAAGCGCCGCCCGATGGGTCGGCGCTTTTTTTGGGTCCTAGTCATCGGGCAGTTGGGCGGCCATCATAACGCCTTCGACGAGCAGGCGCAGGCTGCGGCGGCCGAGCCAGAGAGTTTGCCAGCCGGGCGGGCCGTCGCCTTTGCGGCCCAAGTGGCCGCCCAGCGCGGCCAGGGCCAGGTAGGCCTCGCGCACGGTGTTTAGGGGGCGTCGACACTGGTAACGCAGCACCCGCAACTCGGTGGCGGTGAATCCGGCGGACTCGGCGGCCGCGTCCGGTTCCAGCCGGCTTTGCTCGCGCAGGTCCACCAGGGCCAGGGCCACGAGGCTGAGCAGGGCCACGGCGGCGAAGAGCCGGGCGGCAGTTTGGAGTTGCAGCTTTTCGGCCCCGAGCCCTGTTTTCAGGGCTTTGTGGAAGTCTTCAATCAGCCAGCGGCTGGTGTACTGCCGGACGCAGACTAGGGCTTGGGCGAAGTCCGGGACGGGCTGGTCGCAGAGCAGCAGCCACTCCAGGCCGGGGGCTGCCGCCTCCGGACCCGTTTCTTCCCAGACCCGCACCACGCCGCCGGGCACGGGCTCCCCCTTGCCCGTGGCCCCGCCCGGCCGCTGCGGGGCCCGCAGGGCCAGGCCGGGGCTGAAACTCACCTGCAAGACCATGTCCCGGGCCGGCTGGCGGGGCCGCCCGCGCAGGGACAGCCGGACCGTGCCCGCGCTGGGCTGGGCCCGGGCCAGCTCAAACAGGCGGCCGGCGGGCGACTTGTCGGCCCCGGCCACCAGGGCCCGGTTCTGGGCCGCCCGTACCACGAACCCCAGGCCCTGGGCCCGGCACTGCTGCAAATGCTCGTAGATGTCGGCCCCGCGGTCGGCCACCACCACCCAGCGCGTGCCCGCGGGTGGGCGGCCCACCGCCCGCAGGCTGTGCGCCCACAGGGTCGACTCGCGCACGCGGCCCTGGCGGGGGCGCGAGCCGCCGTGGGGGTGTGCTTTCTCGGCGCCGGGCACGGGCTGGCGCACGTGAAACTGCTGGTCGAGCAGGCCCAACAGCGGCAAAGCGGGCCGTTTGGCGGCCGGGTCGGGGTCGTCGGCGGGCCAGGCGGCGGCCACCAGCGAGTGGAGCAGCACGCCCTGGCTCGTGGCTTTGCCCGACCCCACCGGCCCCAGGCCCGCCCGGCGCTCAGCGGCCTCGGGCCAGCTCAGTTCCGTGGTGTCCTCGACCAGCAGGTAAGTGCCGGGGACGTGCAATTGCTGGACGATAAGCTGGCGATGAGGACCTTGCAGGGCATCCGGGGTGGTCTGCGCGTGGCCCAGCAGCTGGTAGGCCGCTTTGCTGGCATAGGCCTGGCCCTGGCTCAGGCGCGGAATACTCGCCCCCGGCTCCCGCGCCCACCCCGCTGCCAGCCGGACCGCCCGGCGGCGGCGGCGTACGTCGCCGAGGGACACTGCCCCAAAATGCGTGTGTGCCCACTGGTGGGGGGCGCCAAAATGCGTTGAAATGCTCATGCCCGCAAGCTACCGCCAATGCCAAAAAAAAGCGCTGACCGACTGGCC
>JAYULN010000724.1:0-1119 GCA_043763525.1 Hymenobacter sp. | reverse complement strand
AGGGCTTCCGCACCAAATATCAGGCATTTTGCAGTAGTCGCCGGAGGTAGTCATTGTCGTAGGCCGCTTGTTTACGCTTGCGTTTGAGGCTGATGGCTTGGGGGTCCTTGGTCAGCAAGTACAAGGCCGTTTTGCGTAAGATATTGGCGTTAAGGGCCGCATGCCCGCTTCGCAAGCGCGACTGGTCTTCTTTAAAGGTCAGGTCAAGCTGCCAGTGCAGCTGGTTTTCCACGGCCCAGTGCCCGCGGATGAGCCGGGCATAAACGGCCGGGTCGGGGTCGGTTAAGGAACTGATATAGAAGCGGTGGGCGCGGGTAACGCCCTGGCTCGTGTGCCGCTCGGTTTCCACCAGCACGAGCGTACGCAGGCCGGGCCAGTCCGCGCAGGCCTCGAGCAAGTTCAGGTCCTGGCAAATCCGCACCGTGCGCCGCTCGCCCCGGCCGTGGGCCTTGTCCTGGCTGCGGCAGGCGGGCAGGTGAGCGGCCCGGGCCAGCAGGTGCTCGCTGGCTTGCTCGTAGAGGGTTTTGGCGTTCTTTTTCAGGGCAATCACGTAGTCCGCCCCGTTGGCTACAACCTGCCCGACGATGCTCGGCTGGCAGGCAATGGCGTCGATGGTGACGACGCTACCGGCCACGTCGAGGGTGTCGAGCAACGCTGGAATCGCCGTTTTCTCGTTCGTTTTGGCCCCAATCTGGGCTTGCCCAAAGCTTAGGTGGGCATCGGCCACCCAGACGCTAACCGTGCGTACCAGGGCATGGCGCTGGCCGGCGGGGGGCGTGGCGCGGTGTTCCTTGCCATCGACACACAGCTGCCGCCCGGCCAGCGACCCGGCGCAGGCCCGCAATGTTTGCTCCAACTCCTTTGGGTTCAAGCGTTTGAGCAGCCGCTCCAACGTATCCTCGGAGGGAATACCGTTGGCAAAAGCCAGGCCCAGTTCCGAGCGTAAAAAGGCGAGTCGGGCCCGGCCGTAGTCACAAATTTCCGGTAAATCATCACAACCGGCCAACGTGCCGCAAAGCAGTAACGCCAGGATATCAACCAGTTGGTGAAGGCACCGGCCCTGCACGCGCGGGTCCGTTAAATGGGCAAAGGAAGCGAAAGGGTCCATCCCCGAAACTA
>JAYULN010000723.1:0-1119 GCA_043763525.1 Hymenobacter sp. | reverse complement strand
TGATGTTACGCAGCAAATTGGGCGAGTTGCTGGTACATGGCTTTTAAGCCTACCGCGTAGAGCTGGGCTTTCAGCCGAAAATGGCCCACACCCAGCCGCAGTTTGAGGGCTTCAAGCTTGCCATAGGCCAGCAGGGCAGCAAAGAAATGAGTGGTCTGAGTAGCCGGGGTTTTCGTTGGGGATGCTCCCATGGACACGTTCTGTTTGAGCGACTTATGATACTCCTCCACTTTCCATCTTCTCTGGTAGATTGTAGTGAGCTGGGCCAGTGTCAGGTCGGTGTCGCTGCTGACCAGGTATAGCGTCCCTTGGCTGCCATCTTTGTTTGTAAAGACTTGTTTAGCAACGAGTACTGCCTGCTGAACGGACCGCAGATAGACCCGCAAGGGACGCTCATCGGGAAAAATGAGCGCCTGCACGGCTTGAAACTGGCCGGCGGCCCGCGCCTCGGCGCTCAGGGCCACGGTGCGGCTGTTTTCCAGGGCAAACAGGAAGTGGTGGCCCAGCGCCCGCACCAGGTTCATGTTCTCGGCCGAGGCGTACCAGCTATCGGCCAGCAGGTAGCGGTAGGCCACTTGCTGTTGGGCCACGCGCAGCATCTGCTGCAAATACTCGTTCTTCGTGAACGCACTTTGATAACTGGTTTTCTGGGTTTTACAATTGAACACGGGCACCGTCTTGGCCACGAGTTCGGCCGCGATGGGCAACGCCAACTCCCCGGCCTGGTAGAGAAGGCTCACAAAATTCAGGCCCTGCACAAAGCGTTGCTGGCTGTGGTCCCAATGGGTGCAAATCAACTCGTTGGCATCGGTGTGCGGCTTTTCCAGAATCGAATCATCGACGATGAGTACGGCACATTCATCCGGCTGGCGCTGCGCTTCGGCCTGCCGAATCAGGGGCTTGGCCTGCCGCCATAAAGCGGGCGAACCCAACACCGTGCAGCTCAACCAGCGGGTGATGCGGTCGTGACTCAGCGCCCCGTCCAACAACCGCGACAAGCCCGTCGCCGTCGTGGGGCCGGTCGAACTCACCAAATAATCCGTGTAAAGGTCCAGCGTGCAAGTCATCATAGCGGTAATAAACGGGGCAAGTACCCAAACGACTGCGTAACATCAGTTA
>JAYULN010000722.1:0-3009 GCA_043763525.1 Hymenobacter sp. | reverse complement strand
TGCTGTTACGCGGTAGGTTGTAGCGCGAACTCTGCAGATCGCGTCCTCGCGCCAGTAAAGCCGCCCGAACGGCACGGGGACGCGAACTGCACCGTTCGCGCTACGCCCCCAGCGGCGCTTAAACCAAGGCACCGCGTAACAGCAGTTACCTACCTGTAAAGTTCAATTCGGACTACCACCCCAGCCTGTAAAGCGCAGGCCGGATTATCAGTTTCTCCTCTATAGCTGTAGCCGGACGAGACATTCTTAGCCGCAGGCGAAGCAAGGGCGAAGCAAGGGCAAAGCAGCGGCCGGCGCTTTCTTTTAGCAATTTGGCCACCGTGATGTGCGCCACGCTAGCCGATAAGGTGAACCTGAGAACGCTAATGGCTTACCCGGACCCCACATACAAATTTTAGATGCCCACTACCGAATAGGAGTAGTTCACGGCAATTCACTACCCGACGCGGTATCATCGTTGCACCTTGGGGCACCTAAAAATAGACCAGCTGAAACTCGCTCACACCGGGCGCTAAAGTTAGACCAGACATTAACTACCCCCTTATTTCGATGACCGATGCTTTTTTTATGAGAATCACCTCCATCATCGCACCTGACCAAGCGGTTGGATCTGATGCGGCAAATGCCCTTTTTCTTGCTCCTACATCGTGTTGGTCAGACAATGCTTACTGATTTAAATCTTATTCGGGAAACTGACTTTTACAGCATCTGTCATCAGCAACAGCCGGCACTGCTGCGGGGCCATTTGCGGCGCGGCCTAACCGCCCAGGAATTCACACAAACTTGCGAAACAACATTAGCAATGGCTAGTGCTTTTCACTGCCGATACTGGCTGGTCGACGGTCGCACCAATCCCGCACCGCACCGCTTTCGCAGCCACAACTGGCTCGAAGAAGAGTTCCTGCCTAGGGCACTGGAGATATTAGGCCGTCCACCCTTCCTGGCCTACCTATTACCACTGCACTGGCACGAGCTATCCAGATGGAGGCTACTGCTTTGCAGCCGATGAAACAATGTTAACAACATACCGGATGGCAATCTTCGAGGAAGAAGACGCGGCCATCACCTGGCTTACAAAATTTCGAACATGGTAGTACAGCAACCCTCATTTACAAACTGATTTGCGTGCATTTCAAATTTAAGAACGGGTGTACGGGCCGTGAAATCAATAATAAGTGCGGAAAAAGCATGACAATGCCCGCTCAAAATCACCCGGCCCAAAAAAGCAATTGGTAGAATGATTCCGCTAATTCGGCGATTGCTTAAAAAAGTCTCACAACCAAAAATATACATTTGGATATGTACCACTCAGCCGACCCGATTGGGTAAGCAGTTGAGCTGGTATTCACCAATTAGTTTCCGCTACCAGCCGCTGAGGCGCAATTTCCGCCACCTACCACTACCCTTACGGCCCACCACCTAACGGGGTGTTTTCTCCAAATTTTTTAAGCCCTCCCCCCATGCGCCAAGGCCCTTCCTGTTTGTCATTTGTCCGGGCCAACGTCCGCTGGTTTCCCCTGCTCGGCGTGCTGCTGACGGCGGCGTGCAAAAAAGACGAAACCGTGACCACCACTACGACTACCCCGCCCGTCGCCAGCACGGCATTTGCCCTCACCAGCCCCGCCGTGGTGAGCGGCCTGCTGCTGGATGCCTACAAGTGCGAGCCGAAGGTGAACGGCATCGAAAAATCGCTGCCCCTGGCCTGGACCAACGCGCCGGCCGGCACCAACGCCTTCGCCATGACCATGGTACACTACCCGGACCCCACCAACCTATCGAATTACAACTCCTACCTGGAGCTGTGGGGCATCGACAAGTCGGTGAGCAGCATTGCCTACGGCAAGGCCGGCGACGGCCCGTGGTTTATGGGGCCGAATAAGGACTTGAAGAACATCTCCTACAGCTCGCCGTGCTCGGCGGGCGCGGGCACGCACCAGTACACCATCACGCTGTATGCGCTGTCGGCCACGCCGGCCAGCCTGCCCACCCAAAGCTCGCTGAGCGTGACCTACCCGGTGCTGACCAGCGCCATTTCCACCGTCACGGTGGTGGGCAAAGCCACGCTGGTCTTCAACAGCGTCACGCCGTAGCATGCCTCCATTTTATCTTCATTCCTAACACTTTACTCAACATGGCCGCCAAAAACACGACGCTTCTGTGGGTGCTGCTGCTGCTGCTTTCGGGCCGCCTCAGTGCCCAGACCTACAACACGATGTGGGTGCCCGACACGCTGTCCGGCACGAATTTCAACCTGGCGGTGAAGGACACCTTCGCCCAGCTCGTGAGCGGCAACCAGACCATTACCAGCGCGGTGAACAAAAGCCGGTTCTGGGGCCCCACGCTCATCATGACCAAGGGCACGACCGTGCAGATGAACGTGACCAACCGGCTGAATGACACCACCACCATTCACTGGCACGGCATGCACACGCCCGCCGTGATGGACGGCGGGCCGTTCCAGACGATTCCGCCCGGCACGGTGTGGCGGCCTTATTGGACGGTGAAGAACCAAGCCGCCACCCTCTGGTACCACCCGCATTTGCACAAGATGACCCAGGCCCAGGTAACCAAGGGCGTGGGCGGCTTCATCATCATCCGCGACGCGGCCGAGGCCGCCCTGGCCCTGCCCCGCAAGTACGGCGTCGATGACTTCGTGATGGCCCTGACCAGCCGTCGCTTCCTGAGCAGCAACCAGCTGGCCACCACGCTGAGCGACAACTACGGCGACTACATGATGGTTAACGGCACGCTCAACCCGCAGGTGAGCCTGCCCAAGCAAGTGGTGCGGCTGCGCATTCTCAACGCCGAGGTGCAGCGCGGCTACAACCTGGGCTTCAGCGATAACCGGACGTTTTACGTGATTGGCAACGACGGCGGCCTGCTCGGGGCCCCGGTGGCCGTGACGCGGCTGGCCGTGCATACGGGCGAGCGGTACGAGATTCTGGTCGACCTGACGGGCAGCACCGTGGGCAGCTCGCTGTTTCTGAAAGCCTACAACTCGACGGCGGA
>JAYULN010000721.1:0-7487 GCA_043763525.1 Hymenobacter sp. | reverse complement strand
CGCGGGTTCTGGTGCTTCGAGATGAGGTTGTAGAGCGTGGGCTGCGTGAACTTGGGCTCGTCGGACTCGTTGTGGCCGTGGCGGCGGTAGCACACCATGTCGATGAAGATATCGGCGTGGAACTGCTGGCGGTACTCGGTGGCCAGCTGCACGGCAAACACCACGGCTTCGGGGTCGTCGCCGTTCACGTGAACGACCGGCGCATCGATGATTTTGGCCAAATCCGTCGAGTAAATCGACGAGCGGGCATCCTCAAAATCGGTGGTAAAACCGACCTGGTTATTAATCACAAAATGAACCGTGCCGCCCGTCTTGTAGCCCTCCAGCAACGACATCTGGGTCAATTCATACCCGATGCCCTGGCCGGCCAGCGCCGCGTCGCCATGAATGAGGATGGGCAGAATCTGGTGGTAGTCGTCGCTGTACTGGTGCTCGATTTTGGCCCGCACGAAGCCCTGCACCACCGGGTTCACCGCTTCCAGGTGCGAAGGGTTGGGGGCGAGTTTCAGGTTGACTTTCTGGCCGTTGGCCGTTTCTACCTCCGAGCTGTAGCCCATGTGGTATTTCACGTCGCCGTCGCCCATGGTCAGGTCGGGCACGGCCGTGCCTTCAAACTCCGAGAAAATCTGCTCGTAGGTTTTGCCCATGATGTTGGCCAGCACGTTCAGCCGGCCGCGGTGGGCCATGCCAATCATCACCTCTTTCACGCCCAGCTCCGCGCCCTTGCCAATGATGGCATCGAGGGCCGGAATGGTTGTTTCGCCACCTTCGAGCGAAAACCGCTTCTGCCCCAAAAACTTGGTGTGCAGGAAGTTCTCGAACACCACGGCCTCGTTCAGCTTCTTCAGAATACGCTTTTTATACGCCACGCCGGGGTTGAAGGCCAGCGAGTCGCGCTCCACCTTTTCGCGGAACCAGTCGAGCACCTGCGGGTCGCGGATGTACATGTACTCGAAGCCGATGGGGCCGGTATAAATCTTTTCCAGCGCCGCCACAATGTCGCGCAGCTTCACCTGCGCCCCCAGGCCCAGCACTTCGCCGTTCTTAAATACGGTGTCCAGGTCGGCTTCGCTCAGGCCGAAATCGGCGAGGTCGAGGCGGGGCTTGCGGTCCTTGCGTTCGCGCACGGGGTTGGTTTTGGCCCGCAGGTGGCCCCGGCTGCGGTAGGCATGAATAAGGTTGCGAACGGCCGTTTCCTTGTCGCCCGCCACTTCGCCGCTGGCCAGGCCGGGAGCGTTGTTGGTCGAAGCATCGGTATTGAGCACGCCATAGTCGTCGGGCTGTGGTGCGGAGGCCGATTTTGGGGCAGCAGTAACCTGATTAGCAACTCCACTCGTGGCGCTGCCATTGCCGGGCACTACGGGCACGCCTTCCGGAAACTGCTGGGAGAAATCGAACCCTTCAAAAAACTTACGCCAGCCAAAGTCAACCGACTCCGGGTTCTGCTGGTAGGCTTGGTAAAGGGTTTCGATGGCCGCCGCGTCGGCGTTGGCGATATACGAGTATGCGTCCATGAGAAAAGCAGCTTAAGTAAGGCCCCGTAAAAGTAAGGCACTTGCTAGACAAGCAAAAACTTAAATTCGTATGAACAAATTTACTTGTAAATCAGCAGTATATTTCAACGCCAAGCATCCCGCTCGAATCGTTGCCCCGACAATCTATCGAAAATCACGCGGTTGGCGGGCCGGAGCTTTTGCTACGGGCCACTACTATTCGGCAATCCATGGCTGAGGTAGCGCCGAGCGAGCAAATATTCTGCGCATAATTGAGAGGTGTTTGTCCAGATTTTGCCCCCGTCCGGCCGTGATTTCTGCGCCAGAGGCCAGACTTCTGGCACGACCGTAATGGCGCGGAGCTCAACCAGAACCCCTTCGGCAGCAAGCCAAGCCGGAGCCAGCCAACGTAGAATCAGCAATATAAACTTTTTAAAATATATAGCATTTATTCTATCACGAGACGCTTATTGAGTTGGATAATTCGAGTTGACGAAACCTATCTATGTTATTAGTAGTTAAGGTCTTTCGCTCGCTGAAAAAACGAGCTTTTCTGCCCATACCGCCGGGCTTGAATGGCGGATAACAAAGCCCTAACAGATGTTCAATGCAAGGTTATTTCTAGACTTAGCACTCGCTGCGGCCGCCCTCACTACACCGCTTTTTCACCACTCTGCACCGGACTCCAGGGCCTCCGGAATGGCAGCTTTCATTTCCTCGTCGGGCACCAGCCGACGAGTTGTTACCGCCACTCGCAAAACGGGCACGCGGAAGTTGGTCCACAAGGCCGTGACCACCCTCGGCCTCACTTACACCGTGACGGCTACCGTGTACAACGCGGTGCCGGGCCAGACCGACGACGAGCCGTTTGTGACGGCCGATAACTCCCGGATTAAGCGCCATTATGGCACCAAACAGCGCTGGATGGCACTGTCGCAGGACTTGCTGAAGCACTGGGGAGGCAAATTTAAGTACGGAGATAAGGTGCGCGTGAAGGGCATTTCGCCCCAACTCGATGGCGTGTACACGGTACACGACACCATGAACAGCCGCCATCGCCACTGCATGGACGTGCTGGCACACCCCAGCGAAAAGCTCGACATTTTCCAGAAAGGCGTCAAGATTCAGCGCGTAGCCTTTGAGCCAGTGCATTGAGAAAAAACCGGGCAAGCGCTACGGCAGCGAGCCGGCCCCTATTGATGGGCTGCCGAATCGGGAGCAGCGGGAGCGGGCGCACCATACACGGAGTCGCGCATGGTCGGGGTAGGCCGCACGCGCACCGGCGTGGCCGGCGCGGGGTGGGCCGGGGCTACGCGCACGGTTTCGGGTGCGGCGGGGGCAGCCAGGGGCAGCGGCGCGGCCTGGGGGCCGGTTTCGACGGCGGTGGTCAGCGAGTCGGCGGCCGTTTGGCTGGTGCTGGAAATATGCTCCGACGGCGGCCGGTTCAGGGTGAGGTATAACACCAACGCCAGAAAACCCAGCACAGCCCCGATGGAGAGGATAAGCGCCAGTGGACTGCTGCGGCGAGCCGTTGGCACATCGGCCGCCGCCTCGGGAAATTCGGTGGGCCAGTTGGAAACCAACGCGGGCAAGAGCGCGGGCTGAGCCGAAAACTGACCCAATGGCAGTTCAGCCCCAGCGACCGGAGGCCCGCCGGGCACAATGGGCATCGGCGGTTCGGCGGCCACATCCTCAAACGTGGGCGAATGCTGCTCGGCGGCCGGTGCTGGCGGCAAGACTACGAATGGCGCGGGAGCCGGCGCTACCGGTGCGGCGGCCACCGGCGTGGGGGCCAGCTCGCCGAACACCAGCCGCTGCTTCAGGGCCTCAAACTCGCTGGGCGTGAGGGCTCCCGCATCCAGCATTTCCTTGAGTTGGCGCAGGGTGTCGAGGGGCGAAAAAGGGTTTTCCATGACCAGAGTATGGGCCGGGCGGGGGCTAGTTTTTGCGGTCGAGGGCCGAGAGGCGGTCGCGGCGGCGCTGGAGGCGCAGGCGGCTATCTTCGAGCAGCCGGAAATTTTTGATGAGCGAAACCGAGTCGGTGCGCGACTGAATGCGGTTTTCGATATTTTTCTTTTTCAGGTCTTCAATGCGCGACAGGTTGGACGTGGTGTTGTTCTGCAACGAAATCCGCTCCTTTTCGAGGCGCTCCTTTTCCTTTTCGGTGGCTTTGAGCTTCTTCTCCGCTTCGGCAATCATGTCGCGGTAAGCCTTGAGGCGGGCGGCCCCGGCAAAGCTTTGCACCATGCCGCGCAGGGCGTTGTATTCGGTGGCGGTTTTGTCGGGGTCGAAGAAGGTGTTGTCGTCGAAACCACCGAACACGGCTACTTCAGTCACCGAATCGGAGGGCGCGACGATGGTGGCGTAGAGGTCGACGAGCTTGCCCGAAATGGTGCTGGCCGGCGTTTGGCGGGCCACCATCACGTCGCTTTTCATGAAGCCCAGCACGCCGCCGCTCTTGAACTTGACGTTGTAGCTGCTCTTCATCCAGCTCTGGAAAAAGTCGCGCACGTCGGAAGCCTTGCCATCAATCTGCACTTTGAGGGCGGGCCGGGGGCTCTTGTTGTAGCTTACCTCGCCGGGGCGCACGTCGTAGAGCTGGGCCGAAGCCGGGGCCGCCGCGAGCAGGTCCGCCAGCAACAGCAGGAGGAAATAAATTTTAGCCATGGGTGCAGAAAATTGGGAGGATGAGGGGAAATGGCGCAAGCGCGGCACAAAGTAAGCGGGTGAGGCCACGGAAATGCACACTTTTTCGCTCAAGGAGCTTGCGCCAACCATCGACCGGGCCCAAGGCTCGCTAGCGCAGCTCGTGGCGGTCGAAGGCGGCCTGCAAATCGGCACGCATGGCCTGGAAACGCGCAATGGCGGCAGCGAGGAACTCCTCGTCGAGCAGCTCGCGCACCTCGGCATCGGTGCCGGTGAGCAGGTCGAGCTCAGCCACTTTGTAGGTCTGCTCCAGGATGCCCTGCTCCAGCTTCAGCAAAAACTTGCCATTCCAGGCCAGAAGCGTGATTTTGACGGCGGGATGGGGGATATCGGCAACGTGGCGCATAGAGGAGGACCGCAGATTAAACGGATTTCATCGGATTGAACGGATTTTTTGTGGTTCCGCTCCTGATAAGAGGCAGCGTGCCGGAAAAATCTATGCAAAACAACCACTTTTTGACGGGCAGGTTGAAAGAACCGCCTGAATCGGACCTGTAAAAACCTGTTCAATTCGCCGGCATTCGTTTAATCTGCGGACTATGAGTAGCTTTAATCTTTCTTGCGGCCTTCGGGACCGCAAGTGGCTGTCACCCACAGAAAAGAAGCCCCGTCGGCATTATTGACGGGGCTTCTTTTTGGCTGGTATTTTTTGGTAATCAGGCCAGCGAATGGCGGTTGCTGGCGCTATGGTTTTGGGGCCACCATTTTCACCAGCCGCACCTTTTGCCTGGTGAAATCGGCCACTTCCACGGGCTCTTCGTAGCGCAGAATTTTCAGGCCGGCGGCGGTGTAGAGCTTGGGCAGCTCGTCGGTGTTGAAGAACCCGCGGTAGTCGCCGCCCGCCACCTGAATCTGGTTGGTGGCATCCATGTGGAAGGCTTCGAGCACCCCCAGAAACAAGCAACTGTCGCCGCTTTTCCACAACAGGCCGTACTTTTCGGACATGAACAAGCTCCTCTCTGCGGCGCTGGCCCTCTTGCCGCTGGCGGCCGCCGCCCAAAACCCTCCCACCGCCGTTCTCACCCCCGAAAAGCTTTGGCAGCTGGGCCGGTTGGGCGAAATGCAGGTGTCGCCCGACGGCAAAACCGTGGCTTACACTGTCACCAAATACAGCATCGCCGACAACAAGGGCAACGCCGACATTTATACCGTACCCGTGGCCGGTGGCCCGGCCAAACGCCTCACCGACACGCCCGGCTCGGAAAATACCCTGAACTGGCGGCCCGACGGCAAGCTCACGTTTATTTCGGGCGAAAGCGGCACCGACCAGCTGTATGTGATGCTTGCCGACGGCAGCGGCAAAGCCAAGCTCAGCGACTTTCCCGACCAGGGCCTGAGCAATTTGAAATACGCCCCGAAGGCCAATTTTATCCTCTACACCCAGGACGTAAAATCGAGCCCGACCACGCTTGATATGTTCCCGGACCTGCCCAAGGCCGACGCTAAAATCATCGACGACCTGAACTACCGCCACTGGAACGTGTGGGACGACCACCTCGCCAGCCACGTTTTCTTTCAGCCAATTGCCGCCGACGGCAAGCCCGAAGGCTACGGCAAAGACGTGATGGCCGGCGAGAAATTTGACTCGCCGCTGCTGCCCGATGGCGGCTCGGAACAGCTGGCTTTCTCGCCCGACGGCTACAAAATTGCTTACACCAGCCGCAAGCTCACGGGCAAGGCCGAGGCCGAAAGCACCAACTCCGACATTTACCTCTACGACATTCACGATGCCAAAACCGTGAACCTGAGCGAAGGTCTGGGCGGCTACGACACCGAGCCCGCCTTCGCGCCCGACGGCCACCAGGTGGCCTGGCTGAGCATGGCCACGCCCGGCTTCGAGAGCGACCGCAACGGCATCGTAGTCTATGATTTCGCCAGCAAAAAGCGCATCGATATCACGGCCGGCTCGGAGCTGAGCGCGGGCAACGTGCGTTGGAGCCCGGACGGCAAAAACCTCTATTTTATGGCCGTGGTGGCGGGCACCGAGCAGCTGTACTCAGTGCCGAGCAAGGGCGGCAAAATCCGCCAGCTCACCACTGGGGCGCAGAACTACAACGCTTTCGAGCTGGTGGGCAAGGACCAGGCCGTGGCCAACCGTACTACCCTCTCGGCCTTTGCCGACGTGGTGCGGCTGGACCTGAAAACCGGCAAGGAAACCCCGCTCACCACCATTAATAAGGACGACCTGGCCGGCATCCGACTGGGTAAGGTGGAAGACCGCCGCGTAGCCACTACCGATGGCAAGCAGATGCAGGTGTACGTCATCTACCCCCCCGATTTCGACCCCGCCAAGAAGTACCCCACCCTGCTTTACTGCCAGGGCGGCCCGCAAAGCCCCATCACCCAGAGCCAGAGCTACCGCTGGAATTTTCAGTTGATGGCGGCCAACGGCTACATTGTGGTGGCCCCCAACCGGCGCGGCCTGCCTGGCTTCGGCCGCGAGTGGAACGATGCCATTTCGGGCGACTGGGGCGGCCAGCCGATTCGGGACTACCTCTCGGCGATTGACAAAATCTCGGAAGAGCCCTTCGTGGACAAGGACCGGCGCGGCTGCGTGGGGGCCAGCTACGGCGGCTACTCGGTGTACTACCTGGCCGGCAAGCACGAGGGCCGCTTCAAAACCTTCATTGCCCACTGCGGCCTCTACAACCTCACGAGCTGGTACCCCAGCACCGAGGAAATGTTCTTTGCCAAGCACGACATGGGCGGCACGCCCTGGGATGCCACCCCGGCCAAGTCCTACGCCGATTTCAACCCCCAGCAGTTTGCCAAAAACTGGGACACCCCCATGCTGGTCATTCACGGCGGGCGCGATTTCCGGGTGCCCGAGGGCCAGGGCATGGAAGCCTTCGGCACGGCCCAGCTGCGCGGCATTCCGAGCCGTTTTCTGTACTTCCCCACCGAGGGCCACTGGATACTGAAGCCCCAGAACGCGGTGCTATGGCAGCGGGTATTTTTTGAGTGGCTGGGCCGCACCCTCAAGCCCGGCGGCACGGCCGGCAAGTAGGCCGGGCCAGGGCCGGCATTCGACATTCGACATTCGGGAGGCTGCGGCTGCCACACGGGCAGCGGCAGCTTCCCGTTGTTATTTCATAAACCTTCCGCAATCGTCCCCATTGCCTTTTTTTTAGGGGATTTAGCCCAGAAACGGTCCTTTTTGAGCTATAGCCCCCGCGCAATACCGCTTATTTCAGCAGCGCCTCGGTGGCCTTGCCGATGTCGGTGCTCACTTTTTGCAGAAACACCAGCTGCTCCACCAGGGACTTGTCGTCGGGGCCGCCGGCCTCG
>JAYULN010000720.1:0-3013 GCA_043763525.1 Hymenobacter sp. | reverse complement strand
AGCTGCTGGCTGTTAGCTTCCTTTAACGATGAGCTAGCCGCTTTTCTCCTCGGGTAGAGAATAAGCGTATCGCCGGCGCGGAAGTTGACTTCGCGGCCGCCCTCGGGGCGCTGGAAGATGAGGTGCGGACCGAGGCCGGCGCGGGCCTGGTCGTCGGCATTGCTGTGGTCTTCTACTAATTCGAGGTCATCGAGCAGGCTGAAATTCTGATGCTTGCGGGCCTGGGGCAGCAGCCAGAGGCCGGCCTGGCCGCCAGCATCGCCGGGGCGGGCTTCGTCGCCGAGCAGGGTGAGGCGCATTTCGCGGGCCGTGAAGCGGGCCAGTTCCAGGCAGTAGGCACGCTCCACGGGGTCGGCGGCGGCCCAGGCGTTGGCCACCTTTTCGGCCTTGGCTTTGCCGAAAGGTGGCAGGGCCATTAGGTTGGGGTGCAGCACGGGGGCCAGCAAGTGGGCAGTTTGGCGGGGGCCGGTGGCGCGGGCCAGCTGGAGCTCGGTGCCCACCAACTGGTTGCGGGCCGAGAGGAGGCGGTCGATGAACTCCTGGTCCTGGTCGACGCGGCGCACGGCGGGCTGCCCACTGGCCGCGTTCGAGTACAGAATACTGGTGCGGCCCCGGCCGGCGGTTTCGCCATCGGCCCCAAACACCGATTCGAGCAGCAGGCGGTAGAGCTGGGCCTGGGCGGCGTGGTTGGTCCAGGGCTCGGCGTGGGGCACTTTGGTCGAGCTTTTCAACTCCACCAGGTCGTAGCCCGTGGCGCTTTCGTGCAGCAAATCGAGCCGGCCCTGCAAGCCGTAGGTGGCCGATAAAAACGTGGGTTCGAGGAAACAGTCGGCCAGCCGCAGGGGCTCCTGCTGGTAGCCGGTGCGGCTGGAGGCCACGAAGCCCTGCCGACTGGTTTCGCGCAGGGTACGGTAGTGGCGGCGCAGGTCGTTCAGCAATTCGGGCACGCCGGTGCGGGTCTGAAACTCGGGCAGCGTGCTGAGCGACAGCGGCGCGAGCCGAAACAGCCGCTTGCGCAGGAAGCCTTCCAGGTTGAATTCGGCTGCCATCGGGCTTGCGGCTTCGGATGCAGCAGCTGGCATTTCAACTGTTTCGGAAGCAGCATCAGCAACACCTTTAGCAGCTTCAGTTTCAGCAGTAGCAGCTTCTGGCTCCTCAATCTCATCAGTACCAAACCGCTCCTGCCCCCGAATTTTTAATTCTTCATTTTTAATTTTTAATTCCTCACCCCTCCCCGCGTGGCTCACTTCCTCGTCCAGCAATAGGTTCACCAGGTTGCCGAGCACCAGTGGGCGCGAGGTTTCGTCGGGCAGAAAGGCGTTCAGCAGCGCCCATTCGGGGATGGTGCCGTCGCGCTGGGCGCACTCGGCAATGGTGGTTACGCTGATAAGGTAGTCGGGTTCGAGCACCACGCGGCGGGGGCGTACGCTGCCATCGGCCAACAGCACCGGCCCGATGAGGTGCAGCGTGGGGTGCAGCGCGGCAGCCAGCGCCAGCACATTCTCGTAGGCCGGGGGCAACAGCAGGCGAAACGCGCCGCCGGGTCGGCCGTCGGCCGGGGTGGCTATTTCCACGGTTAGCTCGCCGGTGGCCAGGTCGGCGTGCAGCACGTTCACGCGCCAAGCCGTGTTGGCGGCGGCCACGTCGGGGGCGAAGGTTTTTGCCGGAGCCGGGCTGGTTGCGGCGGCCGCCGAAGCATCGGGCGCGGCAGCGGCAATGAGTGCCTTGGGCAACGGCGGGCCGGCGTAGGCCGTGCCGGTGAGGTGCAGCACCAGGGCGGCCACGGCCGCGAAACCGCTAGCTACCTCAGCGGGCGTGCCGGCGTAGCTTTCGTGTACTACCAGGTTGGCCACCAGGCGCAGGGCTTGCAGCTGGTGGCGCAGGGCGGCCGGCAGCCCGTGCGCGTAGGCCACCTGCCCGATGGCCTGGTTGAGGTCGACAAAAGGGGATTCGCGCCGCTTGCACTCGTCGCGCAGCACCGTTTCGAGCAGCTTGCGCAGCTTGGGCAGCTGGTCGGCGGGCGTGGCGGCCACATCGGTGACCAAAGCAGCGAGGCGAGGATAATAACGGGCAGGCATGAGCGAAATGGCAGATGGAGACGTTAAAGGTACCGCCGGGCCGCCGTGGTTCGTTAGTCAGATTCGAACCGGACCGACCCGTTTTGCGATACACGCACCCTGCGGCGAAGCATTCCGCTGGTGACCACCTTGTTTTTTTCGCTCACAAACCATTTGATGACCCATTTGCCTGCCCCTCGCTCCTTCCTCAAACTGCGGCTACTACTGTTGCTATTCGGCACTGCCCTACAGCCCGCCGCTGGCCAGGCCGATGCCGTATCGCCCGACAGCCCCTTGCCGAGCCTGCTACGCGAGCGCACCACCCTCACCCGCCGCTACGCCGAGGCCAGCGCCCAGCGCCACAGCCTGTTCGGCAATAAGCCTTCCAAAAAAGACCTCCAGGAGGTGGTGGATGCCCTGCAAGGCATCGTCGACAAAGACCAGCAAATTGTGGACGTGCTCAACCAAACCGCCCAGCAGGCCACCACCACTTCCGTGCGCCTAGCCGCCACCACCACCCACCTCGAAAGCACCGGCCGCGACGACCGCAACCTCACCGCCCAGCGCCTCTCCGAGCTGCAAAACGAAACCGAAAACCTGCACCAGCGCGAGAAGCAGCAGCTCGCCAAAATGCGCGACCTCGAAGCCGAGGTGGCCGAAGCGAAGCAGGGCCACTTCGTGCGCGATGCTCTGATTGCCGCCCTTTCGGTGCTCAGCGTGGGGCTGCTGGTGGCCCGGCGGCGGCGCAAGTAGCGCCCGATTCTTGAGGCAAGCCCGGTTTCTAGCCGTACCTCCAACTGAAAAAGCAGCGGCTGAAAAAGAAGAATTGCCGGGCAGCGTGTTAGCTACCGAACTTCTTGGTTTCTATTCATGACTGCTCTTTACTGGCTCCGCAACGACCTGCGCCTGCACGATAACGAAGTGCTGGCCGCCCTGCCACCCACCACCACCGCCCT
>JAYULN010000719.1:0-1123 GCA_043763525.1 Hymenobacter sp. | reverse complement strand
GGCTTCCATATTCTGGTGAACAACACCGGCGGGCCGGCCGGCGGCCCCTTGCTCGATGCGCCGGTGGCGGCCCTGCAAGCGGCGTTCAATCAGCACGTAATCTGCAACCACTTGCTGGCTCAGGCGGTGGTGCCGGCCATGCGGGCGGCGGGCTTCGGGCGCATTATCAACGTCATCAGCACTTCGGTGAAAATTCCGCTGCTCGGGCTGGGCGTGAGCAACACCATTCGCGGGGCGGTGGCCAGCTGGGCCAAAACCCTGGCCAACGAGTTGGGCCCGCACGGCATCACGGTGAATAACGTGCTGCCGGGGGCCACCCTCACCCAGCGCCACAGCTCGCTCATCGAGAAGAAAGCTGCCCAAACCGGTCTGGCTGCCGAAGCCATCGAAGCCGACATGCTCAAGCTCATTCCGGCCCGCCGCTTTGGCCTGGCCGAGGAAGTAGCCGCCGCCGTAGTTTTCCTGGCCTCGCCCGCCGCCGGCTACATCAGCGGCACCAGCGTGCCCGTGGATGGCGGGAGAACGGGGGCACTATGACGCTTCGCTTAATGAGGAATGAAGAATGAGGGATTAGGAATGAAGAATGAGGAATGAAGAATTTCGCTCATTTTCCAATTCCTCATTCCTCATTCTTCATTCCTCATTAAGCGAAGCGTTTACCTTTGTTGCTTTCTGCTGCACCCAACTCCTTCCCTGTGGTAAAATTCGACACGCTTTCCATCGTTATTCCGGTCTACAACGAGGCCCGCACCATCCACCAGATTCTGGATTTGCTGCGGGAACTGGAACTGGTCAATAACATCGGCAAGGAAATTATCCTCGTCAACGACTGCTCGACCGATGCTTCGGCCGAAACCATTCGGGCCTACGCCGCCCGCTACCCCGAAATGAGCCTCCGCCTGCTGGAACACGCCGTGAACCAGGGCAAGGGCGCGGCGCTGCACACCGGCATCCGCGAGGCCACCGGCGACTACGTCATCATCCAGGATGCCGACCTCGAATACGACCCCGAAGAGTATAACTTATTGCTGAAGCCTATTTTGAAGGGCTTTGCCGACGTGGTGTTCGGCTCGCGCTTTTTGGGCGGCAACCCGCACCGCATCCTGTTCTTCTGGCACAGCAT
>JAYULN010000718.1:0-1124 GCA_043763525.1 Hymenobacter sp. | reverse complement strand
CCATGCGGCTAAGGTATTGATTTTGGCGAGACGGCAGATTGGCGCGGCCGGCAGCAGCAGTTTCAGCTGCCCCGGAAGGGGCGCGTGAGCCAGTACTTTCCCCAGTAGTAGAAGCGGCGCGGGTGCCAGGGAGCGGGTGGCAGCTTGTTAGGAGCGGTAATTATTACCTCGCCCATGAGCCCCATTACTTCTACCTTAAGCCGAAAATTCTGCGCTTCCCCAGCGTTGGTTGCCAGCTGTCGCTCCTGTGTTACGTAGCCCACCGACGATACCGTGAGGCTCACGCCGGCCGCTCCGGCCAGCTGCGAAGGAATGGCTAGCTCAAACATGCCATTGGCGTTGGTGCTGGTTCCGATAGTGGTGCCTTTGAGCAGGACCGTAACGCCGGGAAGTACCTCGTTATTTGAAAAATCGGTAACTACGCCTCGCAGTACCAACGACGAGGCCACCAGCGGCTTCATCGCCTGACTACTGACCATTCCCATCGTAATCGACCGATGCACCACGTTTGGCCGCGCAATGCTGGCCAATGGTTTTCGCATCTCCAGGGGCAGAACTTCGTTAGCCGAAGCCAGAGCAGCCGGGGTTTCCGCGGCGGGCGTGGCCGGCACCGGGCCGCCCCAGTAGCGGGCGCGCCATTCGGCGGGGGCAGCTTGCCCTTTTACCGACTCCCCTACTCCTTCCCGCATGGTCCACAGCGCCACGGCCGCCGCCAGCCAGGCCCGCCACCGCGTTGGGGCAGCCGGCACGGCGCGCTGCAACGGCCGCTCCAGCTGCCCCGCCGCGAAGCGCCCGCAAGTGCGGGTGCCTGCGGCCCTGGCCAAATAAGTCAGGATTTCGGCGTCGGTTTTCAGGGTGAAATCGACCACTGTTTTTTGGCAGGCGGCGCAGTGCCGGCCGACGCTTTCAGGAGTCATGGCGGCCCAGCTTTGGGGGCAGGGCTGCGAAATGGCGATGGAAACGGAAGGGCGCATCGGCAGAATTAGGCGTTGAGGCTGACCCTTTTCCGATGCCGACGGCCGGGTAATTTCACACGCCCCCGGCATTATGCTTTATCTTTTGCCCTTCAAACCCGTCCCGCCCACCTTACAATGAGTTCCGAAAAGTCTCTGTTTCGCCGCAAA
>JAYULN010000717.1:0-1125 GCA_043763525.1 Hymenobacter sp. | reverse complement strand
AGCCAAGAGCTACAACCTGCCCGTGGTGGATGCCGCTACCGGCCGCCGGACGCTCGACCTAGGCTTCCTGTTCAGCAACGTGGCCGGCGCTATCTCGGTGGGCGGCGTGGTGTACTCGGCCGAGCCGGTGCGGGGCAACTTCTTCTCGCTCGACTACTACTCCCTCACGCCCCGCGGCAACGGCCTGCTGGCCAACGCCTTTATCGCGGCCATCAACAAAGCCTACCGGGCCAACATTCCGGGCGTTGAGGTGAACAGCCTGCCCACTACGGCCCAGTAGGGCTGGTTTGACCTGAGTAACCCGATTTACGGAGTAGCCGCAGCGCGGCGATAGGTTTGTAGAAGCGGTGCATCGAGCACGCAAAGCCGCGTAGCGACGACAGATTTTCAGGAGATTCCGTCGCCGCTACACGGCTTTCGGGTACCAAAAAGGACATTGTCTACAAACCTGCCGCCGCGCTGCGGCTACTCCGATTTCTATGGTTCAAACAAGGGCAGGCGCATAATTTTTGTCATAATTTCGGTCTTGCTGGACGCAGGCAAAAACGAGGTGGACGAGCTTGTTGCGCACATTGTTGAGTACGAGCAGTTTGTTTTTGCCTTCGGCCACTTTTCGTTCGTAGTAGGCTTTGAGCGCGGGGGCAAAGCGCACGGCCGCCAGGGCGGCCAGATGCAGCAGCGTTTTCACCTGCTTGTTGGCTTGGGCGCTCACGCGGGGCCGCCCCTTGTACTGGCCGGAGCTGCGCTCGAATGGCACCACGCCGGCGTAGGAGGCGTAGTGTTTGGGGTCGGTGCTATCCTGGAACTCATTGGTCGTGAGCAGGATTTCTACGGCCGTGACCAGGCCCACGCCCGGCACGGAGGTGATGCGCTCGTAGCGGTGGGCCAACGCGGTATCGGCGGCTAGCAGGGCCTTGATAGCCTGCTCGACGGTCGTCAAGTCCTGGCGCAGGGCCCGTAAGGACGCGGCGCAGCCTTGTTTTTCGGCCTGTTGCTCGGAAGGCGAAAAGAAGCCCTTGCTGCTGCTCAACGGGGTTTGCAAGACCTGGAGTACCCCCACCAGGCGCTTGCGGCGGGCCATGAGCCGGTCGAGTTCGGCCAGCACCGGACGCGGGGCCTGGTACA
>JAYULN010000716.1:0-17415 GCA_043763525.1 Hymenobacter sp. | reverse complement strand
GCCTGCCAGGCCTATGCTGTTAGCGTTGAGGGCAGGGCGTTGCCAATCTCCACGAAGGGCTCTCCGGCTTCCAATAGCTCTATCGCGGCGGGCAGGGTAGCCAGAAGCACTTCTTGCAGCCGCTCGTTGGAGGTGTTACCGCAGGTGAGCCAGATAACCTGCGGCGGCGGGCCGAAACGTTCGAGCAGGTGGCGGAAGTCAGCGTCTTTGGTGAGCACGACGGTCCCGGCGGCTTTGGCGGCCCGGAATATTTCTTCGTCCTCGGCATCGCGCAGGCCCAGCGCACGCAGGGGCACGGCCTCAACGGGGAATTTCCACTTTATCCACGCCGCAATGAGGGGCGAGAGGTGTGCGTCAATCCAGATGGTCATGCGGCCAGGCGCGGGTAGTCAATCTGGCGGGCGGCGTATTGTAGGGCGGCTTGCAGGTCCAGGGCTTCGAGGTCGGGCATCTCGGCCAGAATCTGCTCGGCGGTGAGGCCGGCGGCGAAGAGTTGGAGCACGTCGGCCACGCGGATGCGCATGCCGCGAATGCAGGGCCGGCCGCCGCATTGGCGCGGGTTGGTGGTGATGCGATGCTGCAAAGATTCCATATGGTGAAGATACTGGAGTTTCTGTTGCCGCTGCGGGACCGGGGACGGCGGGGTGGGCAGGTGGGGCTGGGGTCGGAGCGGTGCTTTCGTATCTTAGCCACATGGAAACTGCTGCTTCATCGGCGCATCCGCGCATCACCCTCGACCCGAACATCTGCCACGGACAGCCCACCGTGCGCGGGCTGCGCTACCCGGTGCAGAGCGTGCTCGAATACTTGGCATCCGGTATGACGGAGGCGGAAATTCTGGCCGACTATGAGGATTTGGAAGCCGAGGACCTTCGCGCCTGCCAGGCCTACGCGGCGTAACCGAGAAACTTGTTTTCTAACTTCACCGTTCTACCTCTGCAACAACAACACCCGCCACGCCTCTAGGTCTCACGACTCACGCGCACCAGGGCGGGTTTTTTGTTGCCTTATTTTTCGGCCTGTGCAATACGCCAAACCAGCTATTCCCATTCCGCAACAGCTGGCTTTGCTGCAAAGTCGTGGCTTGACAATTACCGATATAGGAGAAGCTGAACGGGCACTGGCCCGCTTGAGCTATTACCGGCTCAGTGCGTATTTCCTGTCATTCCAAACACCGGACGACCCAACGCATGCCTTTCGACCGGGTACCACGTTTACTGAAACGCTGCGGCTTTACGAGTTTGACGAGGAACTGCGGCTGCTGGTTTTTCGGGCGACAGGAACGGTAGAAATTGCGTTGCGGGCGCAATTGGCCTACCAAAACTCGCTGTTGTTGGGGCCGCATTGGTACGAGAATCCGACGGCGGCGGTGAGTGCTTATCGTTTTCAGGAGAACCTGAATAGCTTGGACAAGGACTTGGCGCGAGCCAGCGAAATTTTCCTGGACCATTACCGCGCCACTTAAACCAATCCGCAGCGCCCACCCAGTTGGATGGGATTGGAAGTAGCCTCGTTCGGATTGACATCTAAATTTCTGAATAATCTACGTTCTTCACAGGCTTCCGTGGCCATTGGGGCGTACTTCGGCGTTGATGAAATAGTGTTGAAAAGCTGGACGCGGATGATGAGCTATGTGCGCAACGTCTATGCACACCATGCGCGCCTTTGGAATCGGACGTTGACGGTAAAACCTAAACTCCCGCGCCGTACTGCCTATCGGTGGCTCGCAAATCCGCGCATTTCCGACGACCGGCTTTATAGCTTACTGGCAGTAGCCGCTTACCTTCTGACAGCTATCGAACCTTCTGCCGGGCAGCGATTCAAACGGGATTTGCGAACATTGCTTCAAGCGTACCCAACGGTGCCAGTGACAGTTATGGGCTTTCCTACTGGTTGGGAACAAGATGCCTTCTGGCAATAAGAAAGTAACCTAAGCTTCTTCAGCCGCCCCCGGTCGCGGCTGGGTGGGCGGGTGGGGCCGTAGGGTTGGGAATCCTGCCGCCTGTCCTGCTGAGCCGGCGAAGCATCCTCTTCCCGCCGCACGAGCCGTGGAGGCGTGAGAGGATGCTTCGCCGGCTCAGCAGGACGGGTGTGGGGGCTCAGCAGGACAGGTGTGGGGCCGCTTGGGGCGGGGGTCGGGGCGGCGCTTTCGTAGCTTAGCCACAAGGAAACTGTTGCTTCATCGGCGCATCCGCGCATCACCATCAACCCGAAGCAGGAGTAGCTATACCGCATGTTTGAAGGCTACGAAATCGACTTTGGCAAGCTCAATCTGAACTGGCTGCACAGCGTCAGTATTCTCTTTGAGGAAATAGCCGACCTAATTCAGGTAGCTGAGCGGGCGCAGACATATCTGCGGGAAAGCGGCCAGATTGAGGTCGTGGGCTACACGAACCAACGGAAGTTCATTGCCGTTATCTTTGCAGTTGTTGGCCAAAAGCTTGTCATTGACGACGTAGAATTGCCTCCCTATGAAACCATCCAAGATGTTATCCTCCGCCGACTCGCCGCAGAACCCGAGTAACCTCTCCATGAATGGCAAAACCGCAGCGGAGTGGGAGGCCGGCCGTATTAGCGGGCCCCTTTCGAAGCGGGAGCTATTTACGTATCTGAAAAAGATGGGCAAGCTGCCGCCCGATGCCGAATACCAGCCGGCTTCATAGATTCCTGAATCCGAATAACAATACCCGCCACGCCTCTGCTTCTTCGGACGCACGCGCACCAAGGCGGGTTTTTTGTTGCCGTAACCGAAGCTTATCCCAGCCGCTGCCGCGCCCGGTAGCGGCTGGTTTGGCGTTGGGGTAGCTACTAAAAGCATTGCCCTTTGGGCCCGTGGGCTACCTTTGGCCAGCTTTTACCCGCTGCTACCGAATGAACTCACTTGGCCGCAACCACCCGCGTTGCCTCACCAGCCTGTTTGGGCTGCTGCTGGGCCTGACGGCCTGCACCGCTACCAAAAACCAGCCGGTCGCCGACCCGGCGGCCAGTCCGGCCCCGACGTCGATACTGCTTCTGGGCTGCAACCACCTGGCGCAGCTATACAAGGTCGATAATCCAAATTCGGACATGCTCACGGCCAAGCGCCAGGCCGAGCTTGCCACCACCCTCGACCGGTTGCAACGGTACCGGCCCGATGGCATTTTGGTGGAAGAGTTGCCCGAGCGCCAGGGCCGGGTGGACAGCCTCTACCAGCTCTACCGCCAGGGCAAGCTGGACCTGAACACCCTGCCCGGGGGCCGCTCCGAAGTGTACCAACTGGGCTTTGCGCTGGGCAAGCGCCTGGGGCTGGCACGCATGCAGTGCGTGAACGCGCCGGGCGGCACCTCCCAAAGCATCCTGCATCAGGGTCAGAACATCGAGCTGTACGAGCAGGCCACCGCCCGCTGGCACGCCTTTTCGGCCCCCATCGACAAGCAGCTGCTGGCTGGTACATCCACGGTGCCGCAGTACCTGCGCACGCTGAATAGCCCGGCCGTGGTTCAGGGCTTACACGCCCTGGTGTACCGCACAGCAGCCCGCGTCATCAACGGCACCCTGAAGCCCGACCCGATGGTGGACGCGGCCTTCATCAACCCGAAATACGTGGGGGCCGAGTTTATCTCCGTGTTTTATAACCGCGACCTGAAGGTGTACTCCAATATCGTGACCACGCAGCTGGCCACCCATCAAACCCGCCAGCTGCTCATCATGGGGGTGCGGCACATTGGCTCGTTGCAGGGCATTTTTGGCGATGACCCCGCGTATCAAGTGGTAGATGCGGCCCGCTATTTAGGTCGGCATTGAGGGAAGGGTGGATGCGCGTTTGTGCTTTTCCCACCGCCTCTCCCCCGGTATCGGCTGGTGGGTCAGGAGATGGCGCGGGCTGGTGGCGCGGGCCCACTATTCGCGGGCTTCCGGCCCGCAGTCGCCCGCGCCATTAGGGCAGGCGGTGCTACTATTGCTCAACGATTGCAGGCCGGAGGCCTGCGAATAGTGGGCCCGCGCCACCGGCCCGCGCCATCACCTTTCAACTGCTGCCGATGTCAGAGAAATACAAGACGTATGAGGGCGGACTGTTTTTTGTGACACTGACGGTAGTGGGCTGGATTGACGTGTTTACCCGGCCCGACTATGCCGCGGCCTGTTCCTCGACAGCTGCGGTACTGCATCGGGCGCAAGGGGCTGCGGGTGTATGCCTTCTGCATCATGCCCAGCCACGTCCACCTCATTGCCGATGTAGACGACGACCTGCTGCTGGCCGATGTGCTGCGCGATTTGAAGAGCTTCACGGCCAAGCGCATTTACGAGCTCATCGGAAACCCACCCGCAGGAAAGCCGCCGCGACTGGCTGCCGCGCCTGCTGCAATTCTATGGCCGTCCCCACGGCCAGGTATTCAAGTTCTGGCCGGAAGGCAACCACCCCATCGACCTGAAATCGACGGATTGGATGCGTCAGAAGCAGGACTACATCCACCAAAACCCGGTGCAAAGCCGGCTGGCCGATGAAGCCCACCATTACCCATTCAGCATCGCCTTTCCGGATTGCGGAGTGCCGCTAAGCGAGTTTTTGTAGCACGATGGCGCGGGTCGGTGGCCCGCGCCATCCGCCGTCTGCGTAATGGGTCCCGCCTGCTGCCGCTCCCGTTGGCCGAAGCCACGCAGCACGCCACCTTCAAGCCCATGTGGCTGCTGCTGGAAATGAGCCGCTGGGTGCAACAGGGCAAAGCCGCCGGGTAGCTCGGCACGACCACGCAGCTGGCCTTCGACCACAACTTCAACCAGCTATCCGACATCCTGGGCAGCTGCGAGCGGCTGGCCAACACGCCCATCCCGTACACCTGCAGCGTGCTGTTGCACCGCACCGTGTACTTCTACTGCTTCCTGCTTCCTGCTTCCTGCTGCCGTTTGGGCTGGTGGATAGCACCGGCTGGGTTACGCCGCTCATCGTGGCCTTCGTGGGCTACACGTTTATGGCCCTGGATGCCATCATGCGCGAAATCGAAGAGCCATTTGGCCTCGCCGACAATGATTTGGCCCTGAATGCCATGAGCCACCCCATCGAAGCCACGCTGCTGGAACTGGTGGGCGAGGCGGCCCCGGCGGCCCCGGCGGGGCCCCACTGCTACGTGTTCGACTGAGGCGGGCACCCCAGCCGGTTATTCCTTCATCACGCGCTGGGTTTGGCTGAAGCCCCTGCCGCTCAGCTTCAGCAGGTAGATGCCGGGGGGCAGGTGGGCGGTGTAGCCGTTGAGCTGGTTTTCGAGCATGGCCGGGGTGCCGTGCAGCGAGAGCATCCGCTCGCCCTGGGGCATCGAAAAATCGAGGGTGATGGCCCCGGCGCTGGCGGGCACGCTGGCCAGGCTGAACGCTTGGGGGCCGGCGGCCGGGCCAGGATACATAAACAGGCGGTTGGTGGGGCGCGACGACACGGCGTTGCGGATGCCCGAAAAATTCACGCCGATGAGCACCGGGTCGTGGTCGGACGAGCGGAAGGGGGTGGCGATGTCGGTGGCTTCGCCGGCCACGTCGTATTGCAGCACGGTGGGCTCGGCCGAGTTGATGTGCCACTTCCGCACGTCGACGTAGCCCACCAGGTTGGGCGTAACCACGGCGTGGTCGAGCGAGCCGGTGAGGCCCCGGAATACGTAGGAGGCACTGGTGGGCGGCGTGGCGGGCACCAGGCCGGCGGCCCGCAGCAGGTCGATGGGGTCTTCCTCGTAGTTGGCGTTGTAGTCGCCGGCGCTCACCACGCGGGTGGCCCCGGCCGGAATCACGGTTTTATTGATGAACTCGACCAGCGCGGCGGCCTGCACTTTGCGGTGAGCGTTGAAGCCGCCCTGGCCGTCCTTCTGGTCGGCATCGGGGCCGCTGCCGCCGAGCTTCGACTTGAAGTGGTTGATGACGAAGCCCAGGGTATCGGGCCGCTCGTTGCGCCGCGTGACGAAGACCTGCGCCAGCGGCGGCCGCTCAAAAATGCCCGGCACGGCATCGACCATGGGCGGCCTCAGCGCCAGCACGGCGGCCGGCTTGTAGATGATGGCGCAGCGAATGGCATCGGTGTTGTTGGTTTGGTGCTCGGTGTTGCCGTCGTTCACGAAAATATAGGTGCCGGCCCCCATGGCCTGGTTCAGGCCGTTCACCAGGTCCTGAATGGCGGACGCGGAGCCGATGCCGTCGTTCTCAATCTCGGTCAGGCCCACGATGTCGGCGTTCATCTGCTGGAGGGCGAGCAGAATTTTGGCACGCTGGCGGGCGAAGTCGGCCGCCGTTTTGGCCCCGCGCGGGGCCGGGAAACCGCCGCCCGCGCCGTCGCCGTTGAAGTAGTTGAGCAAGTTGAAGCTGGCCAGCTTCAAATCGAGCACGCCGAAGGTGGGCGGGGCCAGCGGGCGCACGGTGCGCACGGCGGGCGCGGCGTTCCCGGCCAGCGGCTGCAAGCGCCAGCGCCCGAAGCCGTAGCCCAGAATGCCGGCCGCGCCCGTGAGCGTGCTGCCCACCCGCACGGTGTGAAAGCGCGGGTCGAGGTAGGGCGTGGGGGTGGGGTTGGGGGCCGAGCTGCCGTCGTCGAGCACCAGGCTTTTGTTTTCGTTGGCGGCTTGGTAGGCCGCAATGGCGGCCCCGTTGCTGGTGCCGCTGGTGTGGGTGCCGGTGGCGGGGTTGTCGTTGGGGTCGATGAATTGCGTGGGCTGGTAGGTGAGGCCCGCCACCGATACAATCAGCTCGCCGCGCTGCTTCAGGTTGTAGTTGTCGATGACGGTGAGGGGCGCGGCAAATTGCACCCGCATGCCCTCGTAGCGCTCGGCGTTGGCGGCCGAAAACTCGCTGTTGGCAATGGGGAGGAAGGGCGGGGCCGCGTTGCCCGACGACACCACCGCAATGACCGGCTCGGTGAGCACGGCCTGGTCGAAGGACGGCTCGTCCTTGTCCTCCCGAACCACGCCGCTGATGCGGACCTTGTCGCCCACTTTCACGGTGGGGCCGGGCTGCACGATGAACAGGGCATCGGAGGTGGCGGGGTTGCCATCGGTGGTAGCCTTATCGTCCTGCACGTAGAAGCCGGCCGGTTTCAGGCCCGCGTACACGGCGGTTACAATGGCTTCGATGGTGTAGGTGCCCGGCCTGGCGGCCGCCCCCGCGCCCTGGATGGTGCCAATGGGAGTGGCCCCCGCCAAGTGAGCGGCTAGCAGGCCAGCCGCGAAAAATGCGTATTTGTATACCATCTTAAAGCCGAAAATGAACGGAGGAAATATAGTGAATATATTGCCCCGCGGCTATGCATCCTGCCCCACGCCCCAACCCGATTGTGCGCTTAGCTCAACAGCCCCCGGCTCTTGTGGCCGGAACCAATAGGCTACTCCCGCACTACCCGCACCGTGATGTGGCGGCCGTCGGGCAGCTGCGCCCGCACCAGGTACAGGCCGGCCGGCAGCCCGGCCACCTTGGGCCAATCGAGGGCTGCCGCGCCGGCAGCCAGCATTACCTGCTCGTGCCATAGCTCGCGGCCGGTAGCATCAATCAGGCGAAGCAGGGCCTGCGTTTGGGCCTCGGGGGCCGCAAGGGTGAGGTGCAGGGCTTGGGCTGCCATTGGGTTGGGATGCACCGTGAGCACCAGCGCATCGGTTCCGGCGGGGCGGGATACGGTGCGCACGGGCGCGAAATGCGCCGAGCCGTCGCGGTCCACCTGGCGCAGGCGGTAGTAGAGCAGCCCGGCCGGCTGGGCCAGCGCGGCAGCATCGAGCCAGGCATAATTGCTTTGGCGCGAAGAGTTACCGGCAGCGGCCACGGTGCCGGCGGTGGCCCAGGCACTGCCATCGAGGCTGCGCTCAACCACAAACTGACTGGTGTTTTGCTCGCTGGCCGTGGCCCAGGTTAGTTGGGTGCCACCGGCTTGCCACTGGGCATCGAAGCCAAGCAGCACCACCGGCAGGGGAGCTGGGGTGAGGAAGGTAACGATGGATGACGATGCCAACGTGGTATTCGTATTATCCTTGAGGCTCAGGAGTTGAGCCCCGCCGCAACCATTGGTTACCAGCACATCGTCCACCGTCCAGCCGATGCTGGCCGTTGAGTTATTGGCCTGCGACCGAAACCGAACGCGGAGCGAGGTGCCGCTGAAGGCAGTAAGGTCGAGGGTCGATTTGATGAAATCGGCAGGGGTAGAGGTGGCCGCCGAAGCATTGGAGAAACAGGGCAGCCCCGACGAAGTGAAGGTGGAGTTGTAGCCGTTTTGCAGGAAGTAAGCGCTGGCATCCGTCCACGTGCTGCCATTGTTCGTCGATAGCTCGACCGTGCCGCCGTCGTTCCCAATTTCGTAGTCGTAGTAATGGTAAAACGAAAGGGTTGAGGCCGGACTGGGCGTGAACGCGGCCGACGTAAGCGTGACATCGCTCGTTCGGGTCGCGCCCACCAGCGTCCACGCGTTGGCGGAGGTATGGTAGCGAGCGGAGGTTACCACCCAGGGCGTAATGCTTCCGCTGGGGTTGGACGACGTGAACCCGCCCACGGTGGAGGCATCGCGGTTGTCGTTCACCGGGTAGGTGAGGGCGCAACCGGTACCAGAAGCCGTCCTGGCCTGAATGGTCATGGTCTGCGTCTGGGTCGGCGTGGTGAAATTCAGGTTGGAAAACGTGACCGTGCTGCCCGACAGCGTGCCGCCGGTGCTGCTTACGTATTGCAGCCCGGCGGGCAGCACATCGGCAAGGGAATAGTTGTTCAGCGGCACCTGGCAGTTGCAGGTCGCGTTGATGGTGATGGTGAAGGTGTTGCCAGCGAGTTCAGCGGCCTTTTGCATCTGCACCCCGCCCGGTACGTCGTAGGCGGCTACCTGGTCGGTGGCGTTAGTCGAGAGGCCTTGCACGGCGCTCACGCCCATGCCCCGGCGGCCAAATGCCCGCCAGATGGCACAATGGTACTTGCCATTGTAAAGCGCATCGTCGGCGGCTAGAATGGCATCGCGGGCATCGAGGTAGCCCGGCTGGCAGGGCTGGAGCTTCAGGCCAAGCATCACCAGCTGTAGGGCTACGCTGTTGCCGCCGGTGCTGGCGCTGTTGTAGAGGTTGCTTTCAATGGTGCCCTGCTGCTGGATGATGTTCCAGGTCATGTCCCAGAGCGTGACGCACCAGATTTCGCCGATGTTGTGTACTTCGGTGCTGGCAGCCATGTTGGCATAAGTCAGCGGGTTGATGCTGAGGGAGGTCGAATATGGGTAGCGCCGGATGCCGCCCCCGGTGGCCGGCTTGCCCACTACGTAGTTGCCCACGGGCCGGGCGGCAGGGCCATCGGTGAGCTGCGCGGTGGGCCAGTCGGTGGTCAGCATCAGGGCGAAATAGTCGCTCCAGCCCTCGCCGCCCTGCTCGGCATTGGTGAGGCAGCTCGAGTTGGCCGGGCCGCCCGTGAGGCGGGTGCTCACGCCGTGGCCGTACTCGTGGGTTACCACGCCGTTGTCGAGGTCGCCATCGAGCTGCGGGGTCGCGAGTAGCGTGACCGATACCGTGCCACTGGCCATGGCATTGGTGATGGTGAGGCCGTCGGCCTGCGACACCATCACCGCCGGTATGGTAATGGTGTTGTCGGTGCCGCCCATGCTGGTGGGGGCGCCGGCCTGGTTGTTAACCATGAGCACGGCAATGGCCCCTCGGGTCTGGGCTTCCTTCACCTTGGTCGTGAAGCCGCAGGTGCCGCGGTAGATAACGGCGATTTTGCCGGTCAGTACCATGGCCGCGTTGGCCGTGCAGGCCTCGTGGGTACCCGCAACGTCGGTGTAGTACATCAGGGCACCCGATTTGGGTCCCACGGCGAGGAGCTTATTGGCAGTGCTAAAAGCACTTTCCACGGAGTAATAATCGCCGGCAATGGCGCTGGGGGCCGTCACGCGCGTGGTCGGCGGGCCATCAAAGAGAAACATCTGCATGCGGCCGGGCTGGCCGTCGACCGGGGTCGAGAAGTTGGCGTTGTTAGTACCGCTGCCGTCCTGCGACTCGGCCCGCACGGCATCGGCCTGCGCCCCGCCCCGGCTCAGGTTGTTGGTTTGGAAATTGCCGCTGGCTTCGGTGAAGCCGTACTGGTACATCACGTCGTGCGTGATGTTGTTCCAGTAAAAGAGGTTCACGGTCGCGTTATTTCGATTGACGACAACTTTCGGCGACTGGTTAAAATCGTGGACGTACGTGAAATCGAGCGTCGGCAGCGCCGTGAGTGAGGGCGCGTAGTTGCCCGGCGCGTTAGTGCTGGCCGCGTCGTCGTAGGCAAGCACGTTGTTGCCATGGGTGGTGGTGTACGTGGTGGTGCCATCGAACTGCCAGCCGTAGGTGGTGGCACTGTTGCTGGTGCCAGCCTTCAGCCACGGGTCGGTTTCGGTCTGAAAGCTGATGCCGGTAGGGTCTGTTTTCGGGTAGGGAATTACGTAGTAGCTCGCCGTGGTGCCCGCCGTCGGAGCCAGGAGCGCCGTGGGGTGGGCCATTGCCGCTTGGGGCGTGCTCAGGTGCCGCCCGCTGGTGGCCCGCTTCCTGGTCAGGCTGGCCTCATGCACCGTCCAGTTGTCTTGTCCGATGATGGCCCCCGTAGCGGCATCTACCCGGATATTCAGCCAGTCAGCCGAGCCCACCACGTCAATGTTGACATTCCAGGCCAGGTGAAACTGGTTGAGGCTATCGGTGGCCCATACCAGGCTGGCCACGATAGCCTGACGGGCCAGGCCCGGCGCGGCAAAGGTTTGCCGGGCCTCCGGGCCAGTGCTGGCTGACATCGGCTTGAGGCTGCCCTTCCCGCTTTGCTTCTGTAAGGGCTGCACGGCGGCGAGTACGGCCGCGCTCGCCGCCATCTGCGGAGTGGCCGCTAAGCCCGCCAGCCGCTCCTGGGGCACGAAGGTGCCGGCTTTGCGCATCAATTTGTTTTTGGTGAAAGCCAGGGTCACAACACGGTTGTAGAGCGGGATGCCCCGGTACAGCTGTTGCACATACACGAATTCCAACCCGCTGCTCGCATCGGTATGGGTGCTGCTCACGCGTGCGTCTTCGGGGTTGCCCCCTACTGCCGAAGCCCACGGGGCCAGCACGCTGGTAGCCGGCAGTGGCTTCGGGTTCGGCAAAACAATCTGAGCTTTAAGGGATTGAGTCCAAAGTGTGCCAATCGACACCGTCAGTAATAAAGTTTGTGTAAAGAGTCTCTTCATGCAATTTTATAAATAAGCGAACCATAAATATATGCACGAAAAGACCGTGATAATCAATCTTCTGAGTATATGTAATTTATTTTATGATTAGTGTGTAAAAAAAATGTTTTTTATTATTCATAATAACTGAATAGTTGCAAAAAATGAGTAAACTGTTCAACGGGGCCCGCTGTGTTTGTGCCATTGGCCCGGCCATGCCGTATACTACCCCCATGATTCCGCTCATAACCCAAACCCTGCACCTCACCATTCTGGCCGCCAGCCGCGCATTGCTTACCGCCGAGCTGCACAAGCCCCACTATTTTCCGATGCTGCTGGGCGCGGCCCTGCCCGCCGACTGGCCCCCCGGCGAGTACGACGAAGATGCCATGCAGTACCAATTAGGACAGCTCACGGCGGGCGGGCGCGAGGCCGCTGGCTGGTACGGCTGGTACGCGTTGCGCAAAGCCGACGATAGTACGCCCCGCACCCTGGTGGGCGCGGGCGGCTTCCTGGGCCCGCCCGACGCGGCGGGCACGGCCGAAATTGACTTCGCGGTAGCCGCCGACTGGCGCAGACAGGGCCTGGGCACCGAGCTGGTGGCCGGCCTGGTGCAGCAGGCCGCTGCCACCGGCATGGTGCGCCGGCTGCTGGCCCAGGTTGCGCCCGATAACCTGGCCGCGCAGCAGGTGCTGCTCCATAACGATTTCCGACCCTCCGAACCCGCCGAAGACGGGCAGCTGCGCTTCGCGCGGGCCGTGGAGCCGGCCGTCGAGGAGGCGCTGGCATCCTAGCAAGTCAATGGTAATGAGCTGGTTGGCCTGGCCGGCCGGCCGCCAAATTCGTAACCAGGCCCGAGCCACTTCTGTTCCACCCCTTTTAATTGCTTGCGCCATGCCTCGTTTCTTGCTGCTTGCTTTTCTGTTCATCGTGGCCCCGCTGGCCCGGCCCGTGGCCGCTCAAACCGGAGTTGCCGACGGGTTGCCGGCCCGGCCCGTGCCCTTTCGATGCATCAACGACCAGGCCCAACTGCTGGCCCCGGCCGATGCCAAAAAGCTGGAAAGCGGCCTGCGCCGCTACGCCGACAACACCGGCACCCAGGTCGTCGTCGTGACGGTGCCTTCGCTGGGTGGCCGCCCCGTGGCCGACTACGGCCGGGCCCTGGGCACGGCCTGGGGCGTGGGCCAGCGCGACAAAAACAACGGCATCGTGGTGCTGCTCAGCGCCCAGGAGCACCAGGTTACCATTCAGCCCGGCAGTGGGCTGGCCAGCGTCATCACGCCGGCCGTTACCAGCCGCGTAATCGGGGAAATGACTCCCGGCTTCAAACAGGGTAATTATTTCGCGGGCCTGCGCAAGGGCCTGAACACGTTGATGCTGACGGCCAACCCCAGCCCGAACCCCCGCAAAAACCAGCCGGCGGGTTCCGCTACCGATGCCGCCGCAACGGGCGCGGCCGGCAGTGGCAGCGCTACGGAAACTATTCCGGATAACCTGTCGCAGACTGCTCCTGCTCCGGTCCCGGCCAACGGCCCCATTATGGTCCCCCCCCCCCCGCAACGGAACCCGGTTCGTCGGGGCTAGGTATGGGCACGCTGCTTATCGGTGCGCTGGTAATCGGGGGCATTCTGTGGTTTATCCTGCGGATGTTTCGCAGCCGTAGCAATGCCCCCAATGCTGCCAATGCCACGCCTAACTTCCTGCCCAACCGGCCTGCTGGCCCCACCGGCTACGGCCCGGGCCAGGGCAATATGGGTGGCGGCTACGGCAACGCCCCCAGCCAGGGAGGCGGCATGGGCGTGGGCGGGATGCTGGCCACGGGCGCGGCCGCCGCAGCTGGGGCCTACCTCGGCAACCGCATGGCTTCGGGCCACGATACGTCGGGCCAGAGTTTGGGCAACGATGCCCCGCACCACTTCGACCCCGACACGGCGGCCGGCGCGGGTGCGGCGGGCGCGGGTGTGGCCGGCGACTATTTTTCGGGCCGCGACGGCAGCAATGCCGGGGCAGATACATCGGCCCCCGACTATTTCTCCGACGAAAACACGGCCGCCGATAACTCCTCATCCGACTACTTTTCCGACGATAATAACTCCTCCTACGACGACACGTCCTCCAACGATACCGGCGGGGGCGGCTTCGATAGCGGCAGCGACAACAGCGGCTCGTGGTAAAGCCCGCTGCTTTCAATGGAAACGGACCCCGATGCACAGCGCAGCGGGGTCCGTTTCCATTGAAAGCAGCCGGGCGGGAAAGAAGTACGGCCCAGACCTGCCGCGCAGACGCTGTATTCACAAAAGGCGATACCTTTCCCGGAAATTCACCGCTAATTGGCAAGCCGTATGTTTCAGGGTTTACGCACCGTAGTGTATCCGGTAGGGGATTTGGCGAAGGCGAATGCGTGGTATAGCGCGGCGCTGGAGCAGGCCCCGTATTTCGACGAGCCGTTTATGTGGGCTTCAACTTCAACGTGGGGGGCTACGAGCTTGGGCCTGGTGCCGCAAAACACGGCCGCCGGGCCGGCCGGCCCCGTGGCCTATTGGGGCGTGCCCGATGCCGAAGTCGCCGATGCCCGGCTGATTGAGCTGGGGGCTCACCCCAGCGAAGCGCTGCATGACGTGGGCGGCGGCATCCTGCTAGGGGCCGTGCTCGACCCATTTGGCAACCAGCTGGGCATCATTCAAAACCCGCATTTTTCGCTGCCGGCTTAGCTGGCTGGCGCGTGCTTTTTTTCAGGAGCGCAGGGCGGCGCTCACCTCACCATTTTCATTTGTATGCCCGCCGATAATTCTGCTTTTTCCACCGTTCCGGTGCTGGAAACCAACCGCCTGCGCCTGCGCGGCTTTCGCGCCGACGACTACGGGACCTGGTTTGCCATGAGCCGGCTGCCGGCCTACCACCGCTATTTCACCCCCGAGCCCATGCCCGCCGAAGAGGTCTGGAAGCTGGTGCTGCGCAGCGCCGGCCACTGGGCGATAATGGGCTTCGGTTTCTGGGCGGTGGAGGAAAAAGCCAGCGGCCGGTTTGTAGGGGCCGTGGGTTTTCTGAGCCTGAAGCGCGCCCTGGAGCCGCCGCTGGGCGATACCCCGGAAATCGGCTGGGTGCTGGACCCCGCCGTGCATGGCCGAGGCTATGCCAGCGAGGCCGTGGAGGCGGCCCTGGCCTGGGGCCACGGCCACTTCGGGCCGGTACGAACCGTGTGCATCATCGACCCCAACAACGAACCTTCGCTGCGGCTGGCGGCCAAGTTTGGCTACCACGAATACGCCCGCACCACCTACCACGCCGAGCCCATCGTGCTACTGGAGCGGCCGGGGCAGGCGTAGCCGCGACGTGGGTTCCGAATATTTCGGAGCTTGCCGCCGCGCCGTGGGCAACTATCGGCGCATAATCTCATCTGGGCATTCAATGGCTCTGGCCCGACCGGATGGGCCTGCTTTTCTCTTCTTTTTTCTGCGTTAAAACCGATGAAAACAATACTGAAACTGCTGCTGGCGGTGCTGCTGCTGGTTGGCACCCTGCCCGGCCGGCCGGCTTTTGCCCAATCCGGTGCGGCCGCTCCGATGGCTCCCGTGGTGGCGGCGGCTCCTGCCGCAGTGGCCCCTTTCAATGTGGAGGCAGCCACCGAGGCCTACCTCAACACCCTCACGCCGGCCCAGCGGGCCAAGTCGGATGCTTATTTTGAGGGGGGCTACTGGCTGCAGCTGTGGGGCGTGCTCTACGCCCTGGGCGTGGCGGCGGTGTTTCTGAGCGCGGGGCTGTCGCGGCGGCTGAAGGCGCTGGTGGCGCGGCTGCCCAGGGCGTGGCTGCGCACGCTGGCTTATATCGCGCTCTACCTGCTGCTGAGCTGGGTACTGAGCTTCCCGCTGAGCGTGTACACAGACTATTTCCGCGAGCACCAGTACGGCATGTCGAACCAGACGTTTGGGCAGTGGCTGGCCGAAAACCTCATCAGCCTGGGCCTGTCGCTGGTGTTTGGCAGCCTGGTGCTACTGGCCCTGTACGCGGCCATTCGGCGGGCCGGGCGCGGCTGGTGGCTGTGGGGCACGGGCATTGTGGCCGTGGCCCTCGTGCTGAGCGTTTTTGCCGGGCCGGTACTCATCAGCCCGCTGTTCAATAAATCGACCCCGCTGCCGGCCAGCTCCATCCGGGCGGCCATCCTCAGCATGGCGCGGGCCAACGGCGTGCCCGCCGACAACGTGTGCCTCGTCGATGCCTCGCGGCAAACCAAGCGCATCAGCGCCAACGTGAGCGGCATCGGCAGCACCATCCGCGTGTCCCTCAACGACAACCTGCTGAACCGCTGCACCTCCCAGGAAGTGCAGGCCGTGCTGGGCCACGAGTTGGGCCACTACGTGCTGAACCACATCCAGAAAATGCTGGTCTTTTTCGTGCTCATTATCGGCATCGGCTTTTGGGTGGTCGACTGGGCCTTCCGGAAGCTGATGGGCCGCTACGGCCCGCGCTGGGACGTGGCCGACCTGACCGACGTGGCCGGCCTGCCGCTGCTGGTAGTGCTGTTCAGCGGGTTCATGTTTCTGGCCAAGCCGCTGTTCAACACCATCATCCGGACCAACGAGCAGGAGGCCGACATGTTTGGCCTGAACGCCGCCCGCCAGCCCGACGGCTTCGCCACCACCGCTATGAAGCTGTCGGAATACCGCAAAATCAACCCCACGCCGCTGGAGGAAATCATCTTTTTCGACCATCCCAGCGGCCACACCCGCGTGTACACGGCCATGCGCTGGAAAGCCGAGCACCTGAATGGAAAGTAGGAGATGAGTCGTTTGCGCCGGTCCGACCGCCGGAGGCGGTCCGACCGGTTGTCGTAAGGACGAAATCGTTGGTGCTTCAACCGGTCGGACCGCCTAGGGCGGTCGGACCGGCGCAAACGCCCACTTCTGACCGAGTGCTTAAAAGGACTGCTCTAAAATTTCTGCAACCGAATTCATGACCTTCTCTGACCACGAGCTGGCCCGGCGGCTCGAAAGCACCGAGGCCCACAGCAACGCCGCATTCGTAGAGGCGCGGGCGCGGCTGTTTGCGGGCTGCGGCGCGGAGTGGCGCACGGTAGCCGGGGCCTTTGTTTTATTCGACGGTCCCAACTCGCCGCTCACCCAAACCTTTGGCCTGGGGCTGTTTGAGGAAGCGTCGGCGGATGATTTGGCGGAAATGGAGGCGTTTTTACGGCCCGCAACGCTCCGGTGCTACACGAAATTAGTCCGTTGGCCAGCCCGGCACTGTGGCCGCTGTTGGGCGAGCGCGGCTACCGGCCCATAGAATTCACCAGCGTACTCTACCCAGGATGTGGCCGATTTGCCCGCGCCGGCCGCCTCGCCAAATCCGGCGCTCCGTACCCGCATCATCGCCCCCGCCGAGGCCGATGCCTGGGCCCGCACCGCCGCGCAGGGCTGGCTTACCGAAGCGCCCGAGCTGGTCGATTTTATGCGCGAGCTGGGGCGAATCAGTGTGAATAGCGCCGGGGTGACGGCGTTTGTGGCCCAAGTTGACGGGCAGGCCATTGCCACGGCCAGCTTGTACCTGCATGCCGGGGTGGCGTTGCTGGCCGGGGCCAGCACCGTGCCAGCCGGTCGGCGGCAGGGCGCGCAGTGTACTACTCCCCAAAAACTGGACAGTTTAGCGGGTCGTGCTAATTAATATGGCTATGGTTGAATGTTTGTGTTTGGGTAAAGACCTGGGCGGGGGTCTGGCCGTGCAGGCTTTGGGGGGGGGGCGGCGGTGGTTGTAGTAGGCAAAGTAGGCCTGTAATTGCTGGTGTAGGTGGTGGCCGTTGTCGGCGGGGTTGCGGTAGGTGTGCTCCCATTTGACGGTGCGCCAGAGGCGCTCGATGAAGGCATTGTCGGTGGCGGGGCCCCGGCCGTCGCGGCTGATGCGGCAGCCGGCGGCCAGCAGGGCTTGCTCGTAGGCCAGGGAGGTAAACTGGCCGGCCTGGTCGGAGTTGAAGATGTGCGGGGCCGGGGCCCGGCGCAAGGCCTCGGCCAGGGTCTGGAGGCAAAAGCCCCCGTCAAGCGTGTTGGAGAGCTGCCAGCTGAGCACATAGTGCGAGTGCCAGTCGAGGACAGCCGCCAGATAAAGGAAGCCCTTGGCCATGGGCACGTAGGTAATGTCGGTGCTCCAGACCTCGTTCGGGGCCGTGGCCGGCCGGTCCCGCAACAGGTACGGATAGGGCATCACGCCCTGGCCGGGCACGCTCAGGCGCGGTTTGGGGTAGACCGGCTCGTGGCCCATCAGACGTACGAGGCGGCGCACCCGCTTTTCATTGACGGCGT
>JAYULN010000715.1:0-3023 GCA_043763525.1 Hymenobacter sp. | reverse complement strand
ATGGGCACGCCGGGGTCGTGGGCACGCACCTGCCGGCACACGTCGAGGCCACTGAGGCCGGGCAGCATCTGGTCCAGAATCAGGCAGTCGTACCGAGTTGACTGGGCGCGGCGCAGGCCCAGCAGGCCATCGGCGGCCAGGTCCACGGTGTAGTCCTGCTCCGTCAGGCCCTGGTGCAGAAAGGCCGCCACCGAGGGCTCGTCTTCAACTAAAAGGATTTTCATGGGGCGGGAAGGTAGGGCCGTTTCGGAAAACGGCCGCGCGGGCGACCAGCGGCCGATAGGCCATTCGGCACCATCCGGCCAATCGGCTGGAGCAGCCACGGCGTTATCCTGCCGGCAACAAAACCGGTTTTATACCGCGGCCATTGCCAATAGCCGGAATTTGTGCGAGGCGGAAAAAATTCATCCGACCTTCATTTCACCTGATTTTAAACGCACCAGCGCAGAATTTGCAATGCCTACCCGGCGCAGGGTCGCGACAAACCGGACAACGAGCAAAACACGAATTGAAATGCACCCGTAAGGAAATAGCAGTACCAGCATACCTAGTTATTCTCCCTACAGATGAGCCCAGTTACGCAACCTTCGCCAGCCCCACCGCCGATGGCCCTGGCCCCCACCCAGCCCGTCAGCCTCCACATCAACGGCCAGGCCCACACCCTGCACATCGCGCCCTGGACGACCCTGCTCGACGCCCTGCGCGAATACCTCGACCTAACCGGCACCAAAAAAGGCTGCGACCATGGCCAGTGCGGGGCCTGTACCGTGCTCGTCGATGGCAAGCCCATCAACTCCTGCCTGAGCCTGGCCGTGCTGCACGAGGACTCCCAAATTCAGACCATCGAAGGCCTGGGCACCGAGGACCAGCTAAGCCCGCTGCAACAGGCTTTTATCGACCACGACGCCTTCCAGTGCGGCTACTGCACGCCGGGCCAGATTTGCTCGGCCCAGGGCCTGCTCAACCAGGGCCGGGCCAAAACCGAGGCCGAAGTACGCGAGCTGATGAGTGGCAACGTGTGCCGCTGCGGCGCTTACGTGGGCATTCTGAACGCGGTAATGGAAGTAGTTCATTCTTCGCAGAATGAACAGTTAAAAGTTAAAAGTTGAGAGTTAAAACCCTGGTTTCATCTCCAATACTTTTAACTCCTCACTTTTAACTTTTAACTCCCAAAATGAACAGTTTTACATTCACCCAACCCCCGGCCGTGGCGGCCGCCGTGCAGGACAGAGCCGCGCACGAAGATTCGGCCTACATCGGCGGCGGCACCAACCTCGTCGATTTGATGAAGGAAAACGTGGCCCGGCCCACGCACCTCATCGGCCTCAAAAAACTCGGGCTCGACCACATCGAAAACCTGCCCGATGGCGGCCTGCGCCTCGGAGCCCTCGCCACCAACGCCGACACCGCCTACCACCCCGAGGTAGAGAAGCGCTACCCGCTGCTCGCGCAGGCCATTCTGGCCGGGGCCAGCCCGCAGCTGCGCAACATGGCCACCGACGGCGGCAACCTCATGCAGCGCACCCGCTGCTACTATTTCTACGACCTGGCCACGCCCTGCAACAAGCGCGAGCCGGGCAGCGGCTGCTCGGCCATTGGTGGCTACAACCGCGTGTGCGGCATTCTGGGCACCAGCGACTCGTGCATTGCCACCCACCCTTCGGATATGTGCGTGGCCCTGGCCGCCCTCGATATCACGGTGCGCGTAAGCGGCCCGAACGGCGAGCGCACCATGGCGTTCGAAGACTTCCACCGGCTGCCCGGCAACACCCCCGAGCGCGACAACAACCTGGAGCCCGGCGAGCTGATAACCGGCCTGGATTTGCCGGCCAAGGGCTTCGCCAAAAACTTTACCTACCTGAAACTGCGCGACCGCAGCAGCTACGCTTTCGCGCTGGTGAGCGTGGCGGCGGCGCTGGAGCTTGATGGCAACACCATTACCGATGCGCGGCTGGCGCTGGGCGGCGTGGCCCACAAGCCCTGGCGCGACAAGGCCGCCGAGGCCCTGCTCATCGGCCAACCGGCCACGGCCGAAACCTTTGGCCGCGCCGCCGCCCAGGTAGTAGCCGGCGCGAAGGGCTACGAGCACAACACGTTCAAAATTGAGCTGGCCCGCCGCGCCATCGTGCGGGCGCTCAAGCAAGCCACCGAAATGAATCAGGCCATTGCCGGCACCGCCTTCTTAAATTCCAACCCATGAGCCAGACCACCGACTACATCGGCAAACCCACCAGCCGCGTCGACGGCGCGGCCAAGGTAACCGGCGCGGCCAAGTACGCCGCCGAATACAACGTGCCCAACCTGCTGTACGGCTACGTGGTGAGCAGCCCCATTGCCAAGGGCCGGATTCTGACAATCAACACCGCGCCCGTGCTGGCGCTGCCGGGCGTGCACCAGGTTTTCTCGCACGAGAACGTGCCCACGCTGGCCCTGCTCGACCGCAGCTATAAGGACCTGCTGTCGCCCGGCGGCTCGCCGTTCCGGCCCCTGCACGATGCTGAAATCAAGTACAGCCAGCAGCCGGTAGCCCTGGTGGTGGCCGATACCTTTGAGCTGGCCCGCTACGCGGCCTCCATCCTCGAAATCGAGTACGAAGAGGCGGCCCACCAGACCGAGCTAGTTACCCAGCTCGACAAGACCTACCAGCCCGGCAAGGGCAAAATCGGGTTCGCGCCGCCCAAGTCGCGCGGCAACTTTGGGCGCGGCTGGGCGCAGGGCACGGCCCACGTCGAGGGGCAGTATTCGAACCATGCCCAGCACCACAATCCCATGGAAAACTTCGCCACCACGGTGGAGTGGCTCGGGGATAAGAACCTGACCATCTACGACAAAACGCAGGGCGTATTCAATAGCCAGCAGGTTGTCAAAAATATTTTCGGGCTGAGCAAGGAGCAGGCCCGGGTGATTTCGAAGTACACCGGCGGCGGCTTTGGCGCGGGGCTGCGGCCGCAATACCAGCTGTTTCTGGCCGTGCTGGCTTCGCTGGAGCTGGAGCGCTCGGTGCGCGTGTCGCTCACGCGGCA